>JBBQXO010000180.1:0-9290 GCA_038209595.1 Chitinophagales bacterium | reverse complement strand
GCGTTTCGCCTACGCCTGAGGAGTGAGTATCGAAAACTTCTTTATGGTGGGCATCATAAAGAAGTTTTATTAATCTGCCTAAGGCTCGTAGCCATCCACTGACGGTGGTAGCATCTATTACTCCTTTTTGCTGAAAAATATTTGTAGTAATTTGCGTATAGGTAGCTGTTCAACAAATTTACTAGCCGCTACATAGGACGGTAGCGATGGGCCAGCGATGCATTTAACTATTGGTAATCTTGGCAATTCTCCTATTACACGTTTTCCCTGAGGGCCTTTCTTCGGTAGAGTTTATATACTCAGGGTATATATTTATAAACAGCTCGCCGTGTTGGTATTCTAACACTTCGGTTATCCCGGTATCAAAATCCCGTAGGGATGGCATATCGGTAGCCACCGGTGAAGTCGTTGGATCAATAGTTGTAATATGGTTTCTAAATCCCGTAGGGATGGCATATCGGTAGCCACCGGTGAAGTCCGGCGGATCAATAATTGTAATACGGTATCAGAATCCCGTAGGGATGGCATATTGGTAGCCACCGGTGAAGCCGGTGGATCAATAATTGTAATCTGGTATTAAAATCCCGTAGGGATTGCATATCGGCAGCCGCCGGTGAAGCCGGCGGATCCAATAATTGTAATCCGGTATCAAAATCCCGTAGGGATGGCATATCGGTAGCCACCGGTGAAGCCGGTGGATCAATAGTTGTAGTCCGGTATTAAAATCCCGTAGGGATGGCATATCGGTAGCCACCGGCTTCACCGGTGGCTCCAATAATTGTAATAGGTTATCAGAATCCCTTAGGGATGGCATATCGGTGGCCACCGGAGAAGCCGCTCTATCTATAGTTATAATCCGGTTTCAGAATCCCGTAGGGATGGCATATCGGTAGCCGCCGGTGAAGCCGGTGGATCAATAGTTGTAATCCGGTTTCAGAATCCCGTAAGGATGGCATATCGGTAGCCACCGATGAAGCCGGTTGATCAATAATTGTAATCCGCTATCAAAATCCTGTAGGGATGGCATATCGGCGGCCACCGGTGAAGCCGGTTAATCAATAATTGTAATCCGGTATTAGAAATCACGTAGGGATGGCATATTGGTATTCACCGGTGAAGCCGGCAAATCCTTGATTGTAACGGAATATCAGATTGCAAACCACCCCTGGCTATGGGCAATCTACCTACCGATAGGCACCCCTGCCAACCAATAAGCATGCCCTCCGCAGGAAGGGATTTTACTTTCATGACGTCGCTTGGAAAGCATTTCGGCTTGCGCTTCATGCAGCATACAGGTATTGTGAAAGGTTAATTATTTACAAAAGGGTTGATTTTTTTGTTCTCCATTTTTGGCTTTTAAAGCCATCTTTGCCGCATGAGTCAGAATCCGACTACAGTCATACAACACACCATACAACTCGGGGGCCGTTTGCGGAAGAAAGCCCAAAGTGGCTCGCTTGGCTATTTTGCCTTAATGGTTACATCCATGGTTTGGGGTACCACCTGGGTAGCGAGTAAAATTGGTATTCAGGGTATCCATCCGTTGTTTTTTTCTGCCATACGCCAAACCCTTGGAGGCAGCATTTTTTTGCTGTTTTTCCTGTTCCGGGGGAAGGCGGTCTTCCCAAATCTTCAGGAGTTTGGCCATCTGCTTTTGATGGCTTTTTTGCTTTTTGTAGCTTCCAACGGATTAACCACCTGGGGGATTAAATACATCAGCAGCGGGTTGGGTTCTATACTGGGGGCCATTTTTCCGCTGGTAGTGGCATTGATTGATTGGTTTTCGGGGCATAAATCAAAGCCAAACCTGCTTGCTACCTTGGGTTTACTCCTTGGTTTTGCGGGTGTGGCCATCATTTTTTATGAATACCTGCCCGATTTTGCCAATCCTGATTTCAGGTTTGGTATCCTTATTTCCTTGCTGGCCTCCATTACCTGGTCGGTAGGAACCATTATTACTTCGCGTAAAAAAACGTCGAGCCTGAACCGGTATTATGCATTGGGTTGGCAAATGTTTTTGGCGGGCTGTATTTTACACCTTATCAGTTTTTTCTCAGGTCTTTCTATGCCTTATGGAGAAGTTCCTGCACATACCTGGAAGGCGCTGGCTTATATGGTCACTTTTGGATCAATCATTGCTTTTGGATCGCTTGTGTATTCGCTGCATCATTTGCCTGCTGCGGTAGCTTCCCTATATGCATATTTCAATCCCATGGTTGCAGTTATTGCCGGGCACTTCATATTGGGCGAAAAATGGAGTTTATTTTTACTGGCCGGAGCAGTAGTAACGCTGGCCGGTGTATTTCTTGTAAATCTAGGTTATCGACGAGAGGTCTCAGAAGCGGAAAGTTGACTTTGTTTTCTATCAGGGGATATTACAAAATGCCCCGATCTGATGGATCGAGGCATTTTGTAAACCTGCGGAGTAAAACCTTTTGTGGTTGTTATTTTTTTAAAAACGAAGCATGGCACTCAGTGGATTACCCATTATGGCTCCGTAAGGTGGCATTTCTACCTCTTTTTTGGGATCTATTTTGCTATACTTATAAATGCTTTCCGTTGTTGTCTTTTTTGCAGGGGCCTCCTGGTTCATCGAATCTGGTATGGACTGTTCTAAAGGTGTTTCCTCCCTGCTTTTTTCTTCGCTGTCGTTGTTCCGCGAACGATTCTGCATATTGCGTAATCCTTCGGGTCTCATTTCGAGTTTGGTGTTTTTATCATAGTTCCGTACACCGCGGTCCCAATTTCTTTCCCAATATCCATTGTTACGATTGCGACGGTTGAATTGCACATTGAAATAATGATAATCATCCAGGCTTTCATCCAGTTCTATAGAGTAATTTTCAGGAACTTCAATAACGACTACTACCTTTTGATTGCGCCATTTTTGGGTGCGTCCTACCATAAACTGAGCAGGCAGGTATAAAGTATTGCCTTTCTGGGTGATATCGAAACGAATTTTTTCCGCACGATTTCTTGCCTGATCATTGTCGCTTCCCTGACTTTCCTTTATCAAATAAACGTGGTACAGCGAGTCTTCGCTTTTTACCACATCTACTTTTACAGTAGCAAGATTAAGCGTATCCCGGCTAATGCTCATCAATCCGTCGAAGTCGAACCAGTTGTTGTAATAAACCACATTATTATCTGCTTTAGTTACTTTTAAAAGGTTATTGGCGGGCTGAGCAATAGTTACTTCTTCCCGAACCCCAACCTGTGTGCTGAAACTGCGGTTCAGCGTGCCAAACAGACCAATTATGCAAATCAACCCGATGATCCAAAGAGCAGTGAAAGAATAACCGATATAAGGATTCGATTTTTTAATCCCCATGATCCTGCGGATCAGCGTAACGAGTAATGCAATAAGCGGCACTCCGAGAAAAAGAAGCAGGGTACCCCAGGCGGCAAAATATTGCAGGGTGCCTTGCAACAGGAAATCGTGCAGCGGGAAAACGCTTACCCCGGCAACAAGTAACCCAATAGCTGCCATAAAGAGCGCAAAAGCTACAATGCCTACAACAAAGTATACAAAAGCCTTGATCAAAATCCCGATGGCATGCGCAATACCGGTGCTGCTCCTTTTGGCGGCATACCCTATTTCAGGACCTAACTGACTTGATTTTGCAGACAAAGTGTCTTTGATTTCCCCACCGAATTTCGTAGCAGATTCCTTCATTTCAGAACCGGCTGTCTGTGCCCGGGTCTTCAATCCTTCAATATCGCCAACAATGGTATCACGTATGGAGTTGAAATCTACTTTTTCCCCTTTCATTTCGAGTTTTTCAGAGGCCGTTCTTGCTACCGGCAATACAATCCAAAGGATGATATAGGCTATTATAAAGGTGCCTCCTCCAAATTGACCGACTATACCGGGGTAAAAAGGGAAAAAGGATCCGGTTATGGAAGCAATGATGCCAAGAATAAAAGGCGCTGCGAAAATGATCCGGGGAATGGCCGGGCTGATGTCAAAATATTTGGCCAAGCCACCGCCTACACCGGCAATCACCTTATCGTCCGCATCGCGAAACAAACGCTTACGTACATTGGTAACCATGCTGCGGCTTGGTAGTACAATCCAGAAGATGATGTAAACAAGGATACCCGATCCGCCGAAAATAGCCAACAGGGCAAAAATCACCCGGATGATGGCGGGATCTATATGCAGGTAGTTGGCCAATCCACTGGCAACACCGGCAATTACTTTATCCTGCTCGTTGCGGTACAGTCTTTTTTGTTCGAATGGCGGAAAGCTGCTGCTGCCTGTTTGGCTGCTGCCGGTACCGGCGGTACTGCCTGAACTGGAACTCTTATTCGATTGATTGGTACTGCCCATACCAATGCCTTCTTCTTCGGCTGCAATATCGGCCGGGCGACCCATATTGTCTATAATGCGGTTCAGTTCAATGTCTGTAATGCAGGGGGCGCCTTTTTTGAGTTGTTCTCCAAAAAGTTCGGCAATCCTACTTTCAATATCGTTGATGATTTCGTCACGGCCTTCTTCTGACATAAAATAATTGCGCAAACTGGCAATATATTCCTGCAGCATTTCATAGGCCGTTTCTTCTATCGGTATGATTTGTCCCTGGAAGTTGATGTTGATGACCTTTTTCATAATTAATTTGTGTTTGGAGCGATTGTTTAGTAGTGTGTGCTACGTGTGTGTTGGATGTGCGTGTGGTGTGTGATTGAAACGGTATGCGTTGGTGTGGTGTGCTTTTTATGGTGTTTCCGTATTATAGCCTGCGGTAGGTGTGTTTATTACCGGCGATGCCTCCGATTGAATGACGGTGTCAACGGCGCTTACCATTTCCTGCCAGGTATTATCGAGTTCCTGGTAAAAGCTAAGTCCCTGATCGGTAAGGCTGAAATATTTGCGGGGTGGGCCACTGTTGCTTTCTACCCAGCGGTAAGTGAGCATTCCTGCATTTTTCAATCGTGTGAGGAGTGGGTACAAAGTGCCTTCCAATAATTGGAAGTTTGCGGCTTTCATTTTCTCGATGATATCACTTGGGTAGGCTTCCCCCTTGCTAATCACCGATAGCACGCAGAACTCCAATACTCCCTTGCGCATTTGGCTGGCGGTGTTTTCGATGTTCATAGTGAATGTGTTTTATTTGATCCTTTACTGGGGAAAGCCGGGCAATCGGCATGTGGTGTGTGGTGTGTGTTTGTTTTACCTGTGATGTGCCCGGCTTTCCCTCATTGACAATACAAAGATATGTGTCTTTTTTGGTACTATGCAAAACAAAGTACCATATTTTTATTAGTACCCTATCAAAAGGTAGTATTAAATTGGGTAGAATATTCAGGGTTCACGGGGCTTTCAGTAAAAAAAATGAAAAAAATCAACTTTTCTGGTAAAATGACAAACGGTAATTAATCGGGATTAATGGAGGACTAATAATCTGGCTTTTAAAGTCTGCATGGGTTAAGTTTGCAGTTTTTATGGCTTATTGTTTGATAGTATATGAGTGAAAAGACTTCCCAAAGCCGAGCGGTTTTATTGTTACAACCTCAAAAAATACCCTCCCGCAAACCGGTATTGCAATTGCTCCGGATAAGAAAAGTCGCCAATTCTATTGAAATGGATGAGTTGCCGTTGACCTCGGCTACCATGAGTCTTTATTTTAAAAACCTGAATGACCTCGAAAAAAAAGCGGTTTTAAAACTCAGCGAAACGGAGATTGAAAAGGAAAGAAAAAAAGTAGCCTTACAGATACAGATTGCAATGGCCAATAAAATGGGCGGCGGGCTCGATGCGGAAATGGCCATGATTCGTTTCTTTCATCAGCAGGTAAGTGCGCTGAAGCACCTGAACGCCGATCTGCATTGGTACCATCGCCTACCGGCAAAGGGTGGCGCACAAATGCGAACGGCTCCTTGCTCCTTTGATAAATATGCTGTACAACTTACTTTTGAAGCAGAACTTACCACACAGGGGCCTCAATGGCAGATTTGGGTAAAAGCGGGCAATGAAATCTGGCCATTCACTGATTTCAGGCATTTTGGTTTTTTGCTCGAACGCGACAACCGCTACAAACAATTGACACTGCAGGCCTACGAAGCATTAGACTGGCTGCAAGCGCAACCCGATATAGATTTTACCGATAAAATTGCAGATTTTATAGAACAGCGGGCAGAGCCTTTGCGCAAAAAAGGACAAGTAGTGCAAACCGATGCGCTGATTGAAAGGGAAAGATTGGAAGTGATTCCGGCAAGACAGATTTTACTCAGTGAACTGAACAATACTTTCCTGATGTTGACCCCACAGTTTTTATATGATGAATTTTTGGTGGATGGACCTTTTGAACGGGAAATGAAAAAGGAAAAGGCCGGGCAGGCCTTGATGCTGGTACGGCATGAGGAACTGGAAAAGGGTTTTCATGATTTATTGCGCAGTCTCCATCCCGATTTTGCCCGGCAACAAAATGGGTACTACTATCTTAGTTTTGTCAATGCGCAAAAAAAACAGTGGTTTTTGAAAGTGTACCACCAATTGCTGGAAATGGACGTGGACCTGATGGGGATGGATATGCTGCGGCATTTCAGGTACTCGCCCCATAAACCCGAAACACAACTTGCCCTGATCGAAGAAACGGAGGATTTATTGCTGGTTCGTTTTTCGGTGCATTTTGGCAAGGAAAGCATCCTGAATGGCGAACTACAGAAAATGTTGCTCAATGGACAAAAGGCCCTTTTGCTGAAAGATGGCAGTCTTGGAGTTTTGGGCGAAGAATGGTTGCAGCAATACGGCCCGTTGGTAAAACACAGCCGGGTGTTGAAAACAGGGTTGCAGGTGCCTCGCTGGCTGGCGATGAGTGATGGGGATGGCTCGGGATTGCAATTAAAACAGTCAATTCCTGCAGATTGGTGGACCCGCTGGCAACAATGGCAAATCAAAGAAATGGCGATGTACCCCATTTCGAAATTGGTGGAAGTGGAAACCTTGCGTCCTTATCAGCAAAAAGGGTATGATTGGATGCGGCTGCTGGAGGAAGTCGGTGGCAGCGCCTGTTTGGCCGATGATATGGGACTCGGTAAAACCCTGCAAACCATTTGTTTTATGGCGGCCTGCCACGAAAAAAACCCTGCTGGCAAGCAATTGGTGCTTTGTCCGGCATCACTCATTTACAATTGGCAGCAGGAATTTGAAAAATTTGCTCCCTCCATTAAAACGGTGGCATACCATGGTTCATCGCGACAGGAAGGCTTACTCGATGATCCCGGTTGCCCGGTGATTATTACAAGCTATGGCACTATGCGGCAGGATGTAGAATTACTGAAAGCCCGTTATTTTGACGTGATTGTAGTAGATGAAAGTCACCATATAAAAAACCCCTCTGCACAGATTACCCGGGCTGCGCAGGAATTGAAGTCTAAAACCCGGATTGCCCTGAGCGGCACACCGGTAATGAACAGCACCAACGATTTGTATGGCCAATTGCATTTTTTACTGCCGGGATTGCTGGGAAGTCGTGAATTTTTCCGCAGGGAATACGTAATACCTATTGAGCAAAAACAAGATGAGGAAAAAGCAGCGGCCTTGCAGAAATTGATTGCACCTTTTATATTACGTCGTACCAAGGAGCAGGTGGCAAGCGATTTGCCCGAAAAAACAGAAACCGTTTTATGGTGCGAAATGGGCGCTATGCAGCAGGAATTGTATAATGATACGCTTGAAAATATCCGCAGCAGTATTTTACTGGAAATAGAACAGCAGGGACTTAACAAAGGAAAAATGTCTGTGATAGCGGGGCTTATGCGTTTGCGGCAATTATGCAACAGTACGGAACTTGGCAAGAGCGGGCAAAATTTCCATCCCGAAAGTATTAAAACAGATCTTTTGATCGGGGAGCTGGAAAACCTCGTGGGACAACACAAAGTGCTGGTTTTCTCGCAATTTACCTCGATGCTCGATCTGCTGGAACGGGACCTGAAAAAGGCGAAAATTGGTTATCAGCGCCTTGATGGGAAAACGGCGGTAGATCAACGGCAAATTTTGGTAAATCAATTTCAGGAGGAAGGGCACCAAACCCCGGTATTTTTACTGAGCCTGAAAGCAGGCAACGCCGGGTTGAACCTCACAGCAGCCGATTATGTGTTCCTGTTTGATCCATGGTGGAATGTAGCCGTTGAAAATCAGGCGATTGACCGCACCCACAGAATTGGACAAGTAAAACAGGTATTTGCCTACCGGATGATTTGTAAAGGAACTATCGAGGAAAAAATATTGCACATGCAACAACGCAAAAGGAAACTGGCACAGGAACTCATTAGTACGGAAGAAGGTTTTTTGAGCGGACTTACCGAAGAAGATATCCGTTTTTTACTTGCATAAATGTGCCTGAGCGGCCGGTAATTGCCATTCTTTTGTCAAAAAATGAATTAAATCCAATGGTTTAACAACATCTTCCTCCACATTTTGTAACCCCTTGTGATACGAGGGTTACCTTCACATTCTTTTCTAACTTATTTTTCCAAACAGTTATGGTTGCAATTCTGATTTTCTTTCTGGTACATTGGTTTTTGTCCTTGTTTTTTCACACATTTTTCCTGCATCGATATGCTTCGCATCAGATGTATACCACGGGCAGCAAACGTGAAAAGATATTTTATTTTCTTACCTGGTTTTCACAAGGTTCTTCTTATCTCGTTCCTCGCGCTTATGCAGTGATGCACCGGATGCACCACGCCTTCAGCGATACCGAAAAGGATCCGCATAGTCCCCATTTTTTTAAAGATGTATGGGGCATGATGGTTCATACCCGTAACATTTACAATGCTTTTTTAAATAACAAACTCACCGTAGAAAAAGAATTTACCAAAGAATACCTGCCTATCTGGCAAAAGATGGATAAGCTGGGAGACAGTATCTGGGTAAGAATTGCTTTTGTACTGGGTTATACCGCTTTTTATGTGGCTTTTGCCCCAAGTGCCTGGTGGTTCCTTTTGCTTCCTATACATATATTGATGGGACCTGTTCAGGGTGCTATTGTAAACTGGTGTGGTCACAAATACGGTTATTCCAACTTCAAAAATGGGGATCATTCCCGCAATTCAGAGCCATGGGGTATCTTTTTATTGGGTGAATTGTTTCAAAACAATCACCACAAATATGGTAAATCGGCCAATTTCGCTCAGCGTTGGTTTGAGTGGGATCCTACTTATACGGTTATGAAAATCATGCATTTCTTCCACATCATCCGGTTAAAACCCATCCCGGTTCCTGTGAAGAATGATGGATTACAAATAAAAAATTCCTAATACAAAATCTGCCTATCGGCAGACAG
>JBBQXO010000179.1:0-9508 GCA_038209595.1 Chitinophagales bacterium | reverse complement strand
GTTGTAATTTCAGATTGTAGCCTTGGTATGTAATGCTCATTTATTTATCAATAAGTAATATCAATGGCCGCTGATGTTGTGGTTCTGATAGTTGTTTCTTGTATAGATTGCCAATTCTTGAAAATTCTTGAACCAATATAGGGAAGTGATTTTATATTCAGTGTCCGACTATAACCTTGAAAGTTTTGATTGGCTTTAGTTGTGATGACGTATCTATTTTTTTTTGTTTAAGATTTTCAGGCAGTTTGTAATAGGAAATCTAAATTTGGAGTAATAAATTGGGCTTAAATAGTTTTCATATTGGTTGCGACTATGAGAATAAAAATGGGTAAATGATACATAATTTGGTCATATATAATTGAATTAGTAAATAAATTGGAATGTTGACATTTTATGTGAGGTACCTTATATAATATGGTATATCCATGAAATTTAAAGGTATAAAACTCTGTAGAAGTTTAGTAATTTAAGTTCTATGTTGTTTACAATGCTGAACTGTGCTGCATATTATTTATTAATTTAAAGTTGCTGTACGTGTAAAATAATTCTAATTTGGTCTTCTGTTAATTTATTTAAAACGATTGTCTATGCGTTGTATTATCTTTCTTTACAGTTTGGTTGTTAAAAACTAATAATCTAAATATATTAAAAATGGAATTTTCTGGAACCTTGCAATTGAATCATGTAAGTTATTTATGGGATGAAAAGATAGTGGCTGAATTTGGAGATGATGAAGTTGCTTTGTTGCTATATCGTTCTAATTTGCTAGGGAAGGATTTACGCATTACTAATTATGGTGGTGGTAATACGAGTTGCAAAATACTTGCTATTGATCCATTAACCGGACTTCCGGTTGAAATTATGTACATAAAGGGTTCCGGCGGTGATCTTGGTTCTTTAAAAAGGAATGGGTTGGCCGGATTGTATTTGGAGCGATTAGTTTCTCTACAAAAAGTGTATCGTGGATTGGAGTTTGAAGACGAGATGGTTGAAAATTTTAATCATTGTATTTTCGATTTACAATCTAAAGCCCCGTCTATCGATACATCTCTTCATGCTTTTCTACCAGGGAAGCATATTGACCATTTGCATCCTGATGCAGCTATTGCCATTGCAGCTTGTAAGGATGGTAAAAAAATTAACCATGATTTGTTTAATGGGAAAATTGGATGGGTCGATTGGCAGAGGCCGGGTTTTGATTTAGGGTTGAAATTGCAAAAATGTTTGGAGGAAAATCCGGGTATCAAAGGCATTATGCTTGGAGGGCATGGTTTGTTTACTTGGGGCGATACTTCTTATGAAAGCTATCTTAATACCTTGGAAGTAATAGAGACCTACGCTAATTATCTGGATGCAAATATAGGTAAAACGAAGCCTGTTTTCGGAGGGAATAAGGTTTTATCCTGCAATTCTGTTGATAGAAAAAAACAGGCAGGTTTATTGGCTCCTGTACTTCGTGGATTTTGTAGCCACGAGTTAAGGATGGTCGGGCATTTTTTGGATGATGAAAAAGTGTTGGAATTTGTAAATAGTTATGATGCGGAACGACTTGCAGCAATGGGCACGAGTTGTCCTGATCATTTTTTAAGGACAAAAATTTCACCCCTTCTATTGCAACTTTCTCCAAAGGAAGATTTGAGCGATGCAAAAAGGATAAGGAAATTACTGGAACCGGCTTTTGAAGCGTATAGAAAAATGTATTCCGATTATTATTACAACCACAGGCATGCAGATAGTCCCGCTATACGGGATGCCAACCCCGTGATTATTTTGTATCCCGGTGTGGGTATGTTTTCGTTTGCAAAGGATAAAGCCACCGCAAGAATAGCTGCTGAGTTCTACATAAATGCCATCAATGTAATGAAGGGGGCGGAGGCGGTAAGCGAATATGTATCTCTGTCATTACAGGAAGCCTTTAATATTGAATATTGGTTGCTGGAAGAAGCTAAGCTACAACGTATGCCAAAAGCAAAGCCTTTAAGTGGAAAAATAGCCATCATAACAGGTAGTGGGGGCGGGATAGGTAAAGCCATTGCTGAAAAACTTGCAGCAGAAGGTGCTTGTGTCGTATTAACCGATATTAATGAAGAAAGGCTCTTAGATACGGCAAATGAATTTAATTCAAAATTCGGGAGTGATATTAGCACCCATTTCCTTATAGACGTAACGAGTGAAAAAGAAATTCTGCAGGGCTTTCAAAATATTGTTTTGGCTTTTGGTGGTATCGATATAGTTGTAAATAACGCTGGTATTTCTATTTCAAAAACAATTGTTGATACTACCATGGAGGATTGGGATTTGTTGCAGGAAATTTTAGTAAAAGGCCAGTTCAATGTTTCTAAAGAAGCATTACAAATAATGCGAAAGCAGGCAATGGATGGGGATATTGTGAATATTGTAAGTAAAAATGCACTTGTAAGTGGCCCAAATAATACGGCCTATGGAACAGCCAAAGCAGCACAGTTGCATATGAGTAGGTTAATGGCAGCCGAATTGGGTTCAGATAATATACGGGTAAATGTAGTAAACCCGGATGCAGTAATACAGGGAAGCAATATCTGGGAAGGCGGATGGGCCAATGGCCGTGCGGTAGCTTATGGTATTAGTGTGGAAGAATTACCTGAATTCTATGCGAAGCGTACCCTTTTGAAAGAAGAAATTTTACCCATTGATATTGCGAATGCAGTATTTGCTTTCGTTGGTGGGCTATTGTCTAAAAGCACGGGTAATGTATTAAATGTAGATGGGGGTGTTGCGGCTGCCTTTTTACGATAGAGGCTGCATGATATTATTTTTCAGAGTTTAAGAATGAATCAGCTAAAATAATAGTTATTAAATAGGTTTTCTTGTAATAGTTGTAAGGGATTTTATATCTTTTTCTTTTCTGGGTTCTCAAAATGAAAATTGCTTTCGGTGATCTTTTCTGCGTAGGTTAAATAACAGAATTAGCGTAGAGAAATTTGCCTTTTATAGTTTTTTATTTGGGGAGGTATTAGCTCTATAGTTATTATGATCAGGTTTAATGCTTATTTATGGGTATTGGAAATATTTTTTTAGTAATTGTATTTTTTTGTAACTTTCTTAAAAGGAGCCATATTATAAATTCTTTACTTTTTATCATAGTGATTATTTCTTTTCCTCCTAACTGATTATGGGTTTATATGAGGTCTGTCGCTATGATACACTCATCACACCATTTAAGAAAAACAGCCTGCCGCTTTAATTGTATCATTTTGATTACGATGTTAAAAATTATTGTCCTTTAAAAATATACAAGTGTTTTTTATTTGAACTGCCATAGTAAAATTAATTTTCAAATGGGTATGCACATCGGTATAATTGATCAATAAGTGGGCGTTTTCATCTGGTTTTGGTATTATTTTTTCTGTGTGATGTCCAATTTGCATATAAATATCAATAAACAGCACGGTGCAGTATAGCCAACGGAAATAATCCAATTATGTTTACAATAGATTAACAGTATTGAGGGCCATTTACTAAAATTTAATTTCAAATTAACCAAAAAAACGATTGTTTATGAAGATGTTGCATGCTATGCTGTGGCACCCAAGCCGCCTGAAATTTTTGCTGATACTACTTATATCAGTTTTTGCATCCACGCTTTCCTTTGCGCAAAAGGATGTTACGGTATCGGGTACGGTAACTGATCCGGTTACTAAAGAATCCTTGGCTGGTGTAACCATTACGGTTAAGGGTAAAACAGCCGTTGGAGCCATTACTGATGAAAATGGAGTGTACACCATTACCGTGCCTGAGGGCTCGGTTTTGTTATTTTCTTATCTTTATAGTTTTGCCCAGGAAATATTGGTTTCAAGAGCAGGAACCATTAATGTATCTTTAATCAGTAAGCCTAAAAACTTAGATGAAGTAGTAGTGGTGGGGTATGGTAAAAAAAGCAGGAGGTTGATGACAGAGTCCATTAGTACTGTAGGCCCAAAAGAATTGCAAAGGCTGCCTGTAGCCAGTGCCGATGCTGCCATGCAAGGTAGAGTATCTGGTGTGCAAATTACAAATGCGGATGGATCGCCAGGTTCACCGGTGGCTATAAGGATAAGAGGCGTTGGAACTGTGGGAAACACGCAGCCGCTTTTTGTTATAGATGGAATACCAGTAGGTAACAATGATGCTACCAATACAAATCCCCTTAGTACAATAAACCCTGCTGATATTGAGAATATATCGGTTCTTAAAGATGCCTCATCGGCCGCTATGTACGGTATGAGAGCGGCTAATGGAGTTGTTTTAATAACAACAAAAAGAGGTAAATCAGGGAAACCAAGAGTTTCTTTAGATGTATATTATGGTGTTCAGCAGTTTCCATCAAAGTTGACTGCCAATAATACCGCTGAATATATAGCACTTAATCAGGAAGCTTTTACCAATAGAAACATTCAAGATGGTCTAAGTGCGGGACAAACTGGATTTAGAGTATTAGAACCAGACCTAAGGGCAGGCACACCCAACAGTGTTGTTGGTGTAAATACCGATTGGCAGGAAGCAACCATTAATAATAACGCACCTGTTGCTAATTATAATATTGGTGTATCAGGTGGAAATGAAAATGCAAATTACTTTTTTTCCGCGGGTTATTTTAATCAGGAAGCTGTTACCAAGAACTGGGACTTAACCCGCTATACAGTACGAGCAAATTCTGATTACAAAATTGGAAGTCGGTTTAAAATAGGCCAGACACTCGCATTATCTTTTCAGGAAGTGAAGCGGGGTATGAATGGTGGAGGCGATGGCTTTCTGTATGCAAACAACCTGTCAATGCCACCATTTTTTGAAGTAAGGGATAGAAACAACTCAATACCAGGAAACAGGTATGGTTTCGATGGAAATTTAGGGGTGGCCGGATTGACTATAGGCAATCAAGTTGGCTTGAACGAAATTGTACCAAGGGTGGATCATACATACAGGTTGCTGGGTGGTTTTTATGCAGAGTTAGAAATCCTGAAAGGATTAAAATATAGATCTGCTGCTTCTATTGACATGAGTTTTGGCAGGAATACACAATGGTCGCCGGGATATACTGCTGAAGAAATTGGTTTTGGCAGGGAAGCAAATAATTTTAGCGACGACAGGAGACAAGGTTATACACAGGTATTTACCAATACCCTGGGTTATGAAAAAAATATAGGTGAGCATTCAATAAATGCAATAGCCGGTATAGAATACCAAAAATTAAGAGGCAATAACTTATCATATACCGCTTTAAATTTCCAAAGCACCGACCCTGCCTTCTACCAAAGTGTGAATAATGGAAGGGGTGGACCAATACCTGGTGGCTCAGGTCAATTTGGCTTTTTTGGCAATGCCGGTTCAGGGCTGTTTAATGAAGCTTATTCAAGTTATTTTGGTCGCCTGAGTTATAATTATAAAGAAAAATACCTGCTTACAGCTACTGTAAGAAGAGATGGTACATCAAGGTTTGCTGAAGAAAACAGATTTGGAACTTTTCCGGCTCTTTCAGCCGCCTGGATTGTAAGTGAAGAATCTTTCTTCAAGAAAAATTCAATTATCTCTAGTTTAAAAGTAAGGGGTAGCTGGGGTCAATTGGGTAATGCCAATACTTCCAACTTTGCTTATGTTTCAAGGGTTTCATTTACACCGCAGTACCCTATTTCCGGTACTCCGCTTCAGGCACCTATTGCTCCCTCCTTACCAAATGCTGCTATAGGATGGGAAACAGTAGAATCAACTGATGTTGGTGTTGATATATCACTGTTTAACAACAAGGTTACTTTTTTAGCTACTTATTACAATAGAAAAACCAAAGACTTTTTATATGGTTTGCCTATACCATTTACCAGTGGATTTGGTGGCACAGATGTAAATGTGGGTATTGTAACAAATTCTGGATTTGAATTTGATCTGGCTTACAACACAACTATTGCAAAAAAAGTTTTCCTTAATATATCAGGCAATTTGACCACTGTTAAAAACAGGTTGGTTGCACTATCTCCGGGGGTTGAAGAATTCGCTAGCGGAAATTATAGGACAGCAGTAGGGTTTCCTATAGGTTATTTTTATGGCTTTAGGTCAACAGGCGTATATCAGAATGGTGCGCAAGCTGGTTCGGCTTTGCCTGATGCTTTTGCTGGTGGTACAAATCGACCTCGTGCCGGGGATGTTATTTTCGAAGATAATAATGGACCATTGGCAGGCACTCCGAATGGTAAACAATTTACAGATACTCCCGATGGCATAATTTCAGCGGATGATAGAACCTATCTTGGAAAAACGATACCTGATTTCTTTTATGGATTAAACATTGATGCTGCTTACAAAGGATTCGATTTAGCTATTTTATTTCAGGGAGTAGCGGGTGTTCAGGTGTACAATAGTTTAAGACAAAGTATGGAAAATTTGGGCGGCGCCGGCAGAAATCAATTGGCGACTACTCAAAACCGCTGGACGGGTGAAGGTACAAGCAATTCAATGCCAAGGGCTGTAGCGGGCGACCCTTACCGAAATAATCGTTTTTCAAGTCGCTTTGTAGAAGATGGAAGTTTCGTAAGATTAAAAAATCTTCAAATTGGTTATTCATTGCCTCAGTCATTACTTGAAAAAACAAAGGCTTTTCGCAGTGCAAGAATATATGTTGGAGCTACCAATCTTTTTATTATCACTAAATATACGGGTTTAGACCCCGAGGTCGTAACATTCGGAAATGTTGCTACACAACTCGGGGCTGGCACGGATTTGGGCAGTACGCCACAGCCACGTACCTTCCAGGCAGGCCTTCAGTTTAATTTTTAATTTAATAAATTATTCATTAGTTTTAAAAAAATGCATATGAAAAAAATATTAGTAACAACAGCAGCCGTGTTTTCCATGGCTGTACTCTTCACAAAATGTAACAAGCAGTTAGATTTACAGCCTCTGGGAGAACTAACCGCGGAAACTTTTTACCAAACAGAATCAGATTTTGAGGCGGCCTCCCTGTCTCCATACGCAACCATGCTTACCTTTTATTTTGACCAAAATGGAAGCGGTTGGTACAATGCAATGTTGTTTCCCGATGATGATGTTACCGTAAGAAGCAATGAGAATAATGACAACGAAGATTTTAACTGGTTGGCAATCAACGGTGATTTTACTTCAATATGGGAAACCTGTTATAAGGGAGTTCAACGTGCCAATTTAGTTATAGAGCAATTACCTAAAGCTACAAAATTTACAAACCCAGCTACAAAAGTTCGGTTTGAAGCTGAAGCGAGGTTTATGCGCGCCTATTTTAATTTTATTTTGGCTGTTAATTGGGGTACACCTCCTATTGCAAGGAATGTAGTAACAAGCTTAGAGGGGGCAAGGATGCCAAACTCAAAGCCGGGTGAAATGTGGGATTTTATAGCCGAAGATTTTACCTTTGCTAAACAAAATTTGCCGGCCACATGGAATAATGCAAATACAGGCAGAGCAACAAGAGGTGCGGCAAGTGGATTTCTTGGAAAGATGTTGATGTACAGGGCTCAATGGGAGAATAAACGAGAACTCTATACCGCCGCAGATGCTGAGTTTTCCAGCATAATTGCGTCTACTACCTATAGTCTCCTACCTAATTTTAGCAATAATTTCGCTCTAAATGCAGAAAATAATGCTGAATCATTATTTGAAATTCAGTTTGCCTTTGGTCGCGATAACAATTGGTTTCCCAATGAAAATGGCGGAGGTTCTGGTAACGGCAGATACATTATGTGGAGGACAGCATGTGAACTGGGAAATTGTGCGCAAGGAGCCAATGCTGTAGGTTATGGATTAGTTCATGTAGTGAGTCCATTACAAAATGCATTTGAAACGAATGATCCACGAAGGGTACAAACTATTTTTAGAGAAGGGGATCCTTTCCCTGCCTCAGGAACTCCTGTTTTTAGAGCTAATTGGTCGGTTACAGGTTCTACTCCGGCAAAATATATTCTTGGAGATAGAACGGGTGTTGAAGTAACTGGATGGCAGCCCAATATGGGTACAAACAATGAACGTATTTTAAGATTTGCTGATGTGTTACTGATGTCTGCAGAGTGCAAATTATTAGGTACCACAGAAAATATAAGTGGAGCGGCTGAACTTATAAATAGAGTTAGGCGAAGAGCAGATCCTACAAGCCTGATTTTACTACCTAGATCTGCTGCTTCTACAAGAGACCAAATGGTTATGTTCCTGATGCATGAAAGAAGGGTAGAACTTGCTTTGGAGAGCCACCGTTACAATGATTTGGTGCGCTGGCACAGAGCTGGATTAATCAATATAAAAAATAGTATTGATTTTGGAAGAACACCGGCAAATAGCAACTGGAACGTGAGACATCTTTTAAAACCAATACCACAGCGTGAGCTGGATTTGAATTCCAACCTGGTTCAAAACCCCGGATATTAATGTAATGAATTAGCATTATAAAAATTTTAAGCAAGCAGCAGTTTTGGCGATTACTAAAAGGGCTCTCTATTGAGAGTCTTTTTTGTTTATATAAAGTATGGTCTCAAAGTCGATTACTGATGCTGTTTAAACCCTTAGCGTTTTTTTTTACAACGTTTAATTAAGTATGCTTAGAATTACTGAATGTGTGATTCCTTTCAAAATATTTCGACTGATAAATGGGTTAGATTTTTTAAAATAGAGATATGCTAATAATCTATCATCTAAGGCCTGAAAATTACATAATGCCGGAATTTACTTACTTTAAATTAAGAATGTTTTGTAATTGGCGTAACAACACACTTAATTTTTTTTTTGAGATGTTTTATAGTGGCAGGAGATGCGTAATTCTTTAGAATTGAACATAAAATTAATGCTCATTACAGGCTGATAATAGAATAAATCCTTCAGTATTCTGTTTATTCATTCAAAGCGGTATAGTACAGTATAGATTGACAAATAACTGATGCTATCTTGCCCGAAGATCAGCTCTTTAATCATGAAAATTTGCTTGCTGCTTATCACATTTTCTATGGGTTTATTAGGTCTAAGCCCACTTAAATCACAACAGGTTACTGCGGGAAGCAGCAGCCTCAATTTGCAGTTATTCAATTCAAGTAAACCTATTACTACCGCTAAGCCCTTAGATCAATTGACTTTTACAGGCATTGCTGGTAAATCATTTCAGGTATTGGATGCTGAAGGTAAAATTTATGCAACCGCATCCCTAAAACCTGTCAATACTTTCACCGTTGGTGGGGCTTTGGGTAGCCATAGTCTTATTATTATTGACACAAAGGGCAAGCAATCTGTAATAAAAAGATTTGTTGTACAGGCAGTTACTTCCATTGATGATGGAGGTTATTACAAACAAATGTTTGATATGTATTCCAAGGGAATGAAAAGAGATGGAGATGGGGAGGGCGCATTTCCAATAAAATGGAATGGCAATCAATACCATGTTTTTGTGCCATGGGTTTTGGATAATTATCACACCATGAAGGGCATGCAATATTTTAGCCCAACCGGAAAAGATTTAGTAGATATTATGCGGCAGGCACAGCGGGAA
>JBBQXO010000178.1:0-9574 GCA_038209595.1 Chitinophagales bacterium | reverse complement strand
CGTTTTGCTTTGCCCCGATAAACTGTACACAATGGGCACGACACTGCAAACCCCAAAACCAACAAGCATAAACCCTACAGTAGCGGTAATAAGTTGCGGGAATAGTACTGCTAAATAAATGCCGGCTGACATACATATTCCAGAGAACTGTAATATCCTTTTTGTCCCAAACCGGGTTACCATGTGATCTGCCATAAACCTACCTGCTGCCATACAACCCATAAAAGCCGAATACCCCAATGCCTGATATTTTATTGGTGCCTCAACAACTTTTTTAAAATAGACTCCGCTCCAATCAAACATAGTGCCTTCACATAGCAGACAGCAAAAGGCAATGATGCCATATTGCAATATGCTTTTATCGGGCATTACAAAAGCAGGTTGGGGAGTAGCATTTTTAGGATGCGAAATGGTATAGCGATAACATAACAGAGCCACTACTATGCCGAGCATGCCTGATATGAAAAAATGTGATGCAGGTAGCAATTGTAAAGAAATCATAAGCGAACCAAATGCAGCCCCTGTAAAACCGGCAAGACTCCAAACCCCATGAAAAGATGCAAGGATGGGTTTGCTGAATGCTTTTTCGGCAGCAACGGCCTGCGTATTGACGGATATATTAAAAAGATTGCCGGCAAAACCAAAACCAAACAATGCTATACCAAGCTGAAATGGGCTTGTAGCCTGTCCAAGTAACATCAGCACTAATGCATACAGCAAGCAGGCAAACAACAGGATTTTTTGGCTGCCAAACCTCGTGATAATGGCACCGGCCACCGTGAGGCAAACCATCAGGCCAATTGGTAAGGTGAGCAAAGCTGCTCCAAGTTCTGCTTCGTTTAAATGCAAGCTTGCCTGAATATCAGGGATCCGGCTTGCCCAGCTCGCAAAAGTAAATCCCGCCAAAAAAAAGAATGCAGATACTCCTATCCGTTGTTGCCATTTTATTTCTTTGGTAAATAAATACAACATAGGAGGTAATATTCATTTGATATAAAAAAGACTATCTATCAGGGATCAGACACTTAGGAAAATATCTTTATCCTCTGTATTCCCATTCATAATTCCCAGCAAAAACCGGATGGCATTTTTTCCGGATGCACCCATGTCAAGGCTGAAATCATTTACATACAAATCAATATGTTGCCGCATAATGGTTTCCTCCATTTCCTGTGCATGCATTTTTACATAATCGGGTAATAGTGGGTAGTTTTCAAAAGCATAGATCACACTTTTTTGTAGGAGGCCGTTGATTTGTTTTAGCAAAGCACTATCGAGGTTTCTCTTCCCTACAATGCCACCCAAGGGTATCGGGCTGCCGGTGGAGGATTCCCAAAAGCTACCGAGGTCAGTAACTTTATGCAGCCCTTTAGCAGCATAGGTAAAACGGTTTTCGTGGATGATGACACCAAGCCCGTTGCCTTTGAGGACCCAGTTTTCAATTTCATCGAACCGAAGAAAAATTTTTTGCAATGCACCCGGATAGGCATTGGAAAAAAGCAAGTGAGCGGTTGTATCGATCCCGGGGATGGCAATAGTCGCCTGATGAATGGCAGCCATTCGATCGGTTTCATTTTCGGGCAATAGAGTAGGGGAAATCAAAAGTGGGCCTACCCCCCGACCCAAAGCACCACCGCTTTCCAGTAATACATATTCTTTTAAAACCTTTGGCAATACCCCGTAACTGATCTTACTCAGATCGAGTTGGCCTGCTATGGCCCATTCATTCAAGGTTTGAACATCCGCCAGCACCACCTCAAAGTCAAGCCCCTGTGTATCTATTTTGCCATTTACAAGAGCATCAAATATGAAGGTATCGTTGGGGCAAGGAGAAAAACCGAGGCTTAATTTCATGATAAGAGATTAACAACTCAGGCAAATTGTTGTTGCATCAGTGTGATGAGTGCCTGATTCAGATTTTGTATAGCGAGGTCTATTTCCCAGTGCGCTTTGTTACGATCGCCTACCATATTGCTGATGGCCCTTATTTGCACAAAAGGAACCTGCTTTTGCAAGCAAACATAAGCTGCCGCTGCACCTTCCATGGATTCTACGTCAGCTTTCCATTTATCTGACAGGGTTCTTACGATATCGATATGGTCGGTAATGGTTTGTACCGAAATACCTTTTACATGGGGTAACCCCGTTTCGTATCCTTTAGCGGGTAACCAAACAGGATCATAGTTTAGTTGCAATTGTTGTAAATCGTTGAAATGACCATTTTCTAATGCCCCGAGATCGCCAAAGGCATCTTCTGTAACCTGTACTACATGACCTGGCTTGGCGAAGGAATTCGTAAATGCACCCCCAATGCCTGCCTGAACTACAAGATCGTAATGGTTGTGTACCATTTGGCGGGTGAGCCGGAAAATACTTGAAGGCATACCTACCCCGGTAATCAGCACATCGTGGTGCGGGTTGGTTTGGAGGTAAGGAGCAATTTCATTTTGAGTGGCTGCAACGAGCAGGATGTTTTTTTTCATGAGTAATTTTTAGCGGCTATAGTTGGGCGCTTCTTTGGTGATTTCAATATCGTGGGTATGGCTTTCTCTCATACCGGCATTCGTTATGCGTACAAATTGCGCATTATTTTGCAAATCGGCTATGTTTTTTGCCCCTACATACCCCATACCTGCCCGCAGGCCACCGGTATATTGATGAACAGTTTCGCTTAAAGTGCCTTTAAAAGCCACCCGGCCTTCGATACCTTCGGGTACCAGTTTTTTAATACCATCTTCCACATCCTGGAAATAACGGTCGCTGCTGCCTTCCTGCATAGCACCAATGCTGCCCATGCCACGGTATTGCTTAAACTTTCGGCCTTCGTAAATAATGGCTTCCCCCGGGCTTTCTTCGGTACCGGCAAAAACGCTTCCCATCATTACGCTGCCTGCTCCAGCTGCCAATGCTTTTACCATATCGCCGGTATAGCGGATCCCCCCATCGGCAATACAGGGGATGCCTTTGGCTTTAAGTGCCTGTGCAGCTTCCATTACAGCGGTAATCTGCGGTACCCCGGCACCTGCTACAATACGGGTGGTACAAATACTACCCGGACCAATACCTACTTTTACGCAGTCGGCTCCGGCATCTGCCAGCGCTTTGGCTCCGGCAGCCGTAGCAATATTACCTGCTATCACCTGAAGATTTTTAAAGTTCTTTTTTAAGTCTTTAACGGCCTGTATCACCCCCCGGCTGTGGCCATGCGCACTGTCGAGGGTTACCACATCTACCCCTATTTTCATCAGGGATTCGGCTCGGTCGAGCATATCGCCGGTAATGCCGAGCGCAGCACCCACCAACAGCCGGCCAAAGGAATCTTTGTTGGCATGGGGGAAATTCTGCACTTTCTGTATATCACGGTAGGTAATCAGCCCGATCAGCGTACCATCTTTTTTTACAACGGGTAATTTTTCAATTTTCCATTTGCTTAAAATTTTTCTGGCGCCCACCAAATCTGTTCCTTCAGGGGCGGTTACCAGGTTTTTACTCGTCATTACCTGACTTACTTTTTTGCGGGGATTATCCTCAAAACGCAGATCCCGGTTGGTAAGGATGCCTACCAGTTTGTTCGACATATCCACAATGGGAATTCCACCAATTTTATTTTCTGCCATCAGCCTTAAAGCATCACCAATGGTGGCATCTACATGCAGGGTCACCGGGTCAATAATCAGCCCGCTTTCGCTGCGTTTTACCTTCCGCACCTGCTCCACCTGCTGATCAATACTCATGTTTTTGTGGAGGATACCAATACCACCTTCGCGGGCCAGTGCTATGGCTAATTGCCATTCGGTTACGGTATCCATAGCGGCACTGATAACCGGAATTTTCAACTCTATATTTTTGGTGAGCCGGGCGGTGATATCCACTTCACGGGGGAGTACATCGCTGTAGGCGGGAACCAACAGCACATCATCAAATGTGAGACCTTCGCCGTAAAACTTGGGAACCGCTTTTGCGGCAGGAATTTTTTTGATTGCCATGTGCAAAATTAGGGTCTGAGATTGGAATGGGCAAATCGGGATTTTTGGGAAGGGTTGAACAAATACTGGTATTGCGGTATTTGTCAGTCATTTTAATTTTTAGAAGCAAGAAAAAACCTGAAAGAGTAAGAATGTGCGAATCGGGATCTGTTATAGACAATGTATCATTTTTTGCTTCCCGAATCGTTCCAACCAATTTAGCTGTAAAATATAGTTTACAAAACAGGTTCAGGCAGATAGAACTGCTAAATCTTAAAAGGTGGCTAAAAATTGTCGCAAGCAGATTACACTGTTCTCCAAGAAATTTGCAAGGTAACTTTTGAATGGCTATGCTTAACCTGGCTCCGTTGTTGAAATAAGAATGGTTACAAACAAATCAGGGCACAGTCATCCGCATTATAAATTACGCTGCTTTTTCTTTACCACGAAAAAAACAATGCCAGCCAAACCCAGTACACCTGCAAGCAAGAGCCACTTTTCATATTTATTGTTGGGTGAAAGTGACACCTCGCCTGCATCTCCCATCAATACAATTCCTGCCCAATAAACAGGTGCTTTCATCCTGCCGTCTGCTTGCTGCAAATAAGCTAGTTTTGCCTGTTGTAATGCTTCGCCAGCAGGCATTTTTTCTAACAGATTTTCAATAAATTTTTCTGTAATAAAACTAGCAGATTGTTCATCTGCCTCCCACAAGCTTGTTAAGATGCTTTTACTGCCTGCATAATTAAAAGCATGTGCAAGGGAGACCATACCCTCGCCATCTTCGTATCCCGGCTTGCCAGATTCACAGGCGGTTAATATGGCAAGATCTGTATTGATATTACAGTTATAAATATCATAAAGGAACAGCGAATTGTCATCGCCTATACTTTCTGTGTTTTTAGAAAATATCAGGCGGGAAAGTTCGGGTTTTTCATTATTGAATTCCGCATGGGTGCCAATATGCACAATGCTGTTGCTACCAGCGTTTTGTTTAAAGGAAGTGGGTGTAGAAACGTTATTTAAAAAGACATCGCCTCCTAATTTACCCTGTAGTTTTTTTACAAGGCTTTTGGTAAAAGGTTGTGGCAACAGGGTCATGTACTGCTGATCGAGCCGTCCGCTGTCTTTTACAGATTGCTCATAAGCCGCTTTGTTTTGATCCGAAAAGCCCGGGGCAAATGCCACATAGTTACTTTTTGGTTCCATTGTGACATGGTTACCGATCATAAACAAGCTGTAATTATAGGTAATGCTGTGTGTTGTCAACAGGCTGTTTTTCGCCAACTCATTATATGTTTTTACAGGCGTAGGGGTAAGCAGGTCAAAACTTACATTATATAGAATGCCATCAGGAATGATGATGATATTTTTAGTCCGTATATCTTTTTCCAGAGGCTTCCACAATGATTGGTACAATTCGAATAAAAGCGCTGTATGGGTCTTTTCCGTATTTATATCTGTTGCCAACAGGTCATTTATTTTATCTGAAACCCCTGCAGGATCAAGGTCAATGATTATTTTACTGCTATTATCAAGTACCAATGCATGCAGGCTGCTCTCAATAAAAAAATATCTTACAACCGTTGTGGCAACTGGTAAAGACGTTTGTAATTTCGGAAGAGATTTGAAAATAGATTCATACCGCATTTTGTAATATAAAGGGTATTCTATCTTTATCTTATCAAGATGATGTTGCCATTTGGTAGTTGCTTCCACATAGGCATCCATCAAAATATTATTAGATCGTTCCCCAATGAGCGCATCCGGAATAGCTGCTTTTAGTTTTTTCTCTTCTTCATAAACAGTAGCAGGTAAATTAGAAAACGAAACGGCCTTTTGTTTTGCAAACCTAGCCCTGATGCGGTTATATAAACCCGATTCCTGCAAGTTGATGGTCTGATCTAAGTATTTATCATTATTGGTGAGCTGATACAATTCCAACGCTATTTTTTTTGCAAAGCTGATCAATTCATTGTTATTTGCCAGTAGTATGTTGATGCTTTCTTCATCGTCAATTAAAAATTTTCTTTTTTCTAATACGTTCAATGCCACATTTAATTGGGTTAACATCTGTGCCAGGTACACCGTATCTTTTTTTTGCTGCAAACTGTAACCGGATTTTTCAATCATCAAAATGGCAGCAGGCTTATAAAGCTCCATCTTTACGGAATCAAGGGCTGTCATACCATTTTTTATTTTTTCATTTACAATAGCCAATCCTTTTTTTCCATATTCGGCAGCCAGAACATATTGACCTGCTATAAAATTTACTTCTGAAAGGTTGAGTAATTGGTAAAAAACCAGCAGGGTATTTTGTTCCTGAACCTTGGATACATAATCGTATCCTTTTGTTGATTTGGCAATTGCCTTTTTATATTCACCGTTTTTCGCATAAAATAAGGAGGCATTTCTTAAAAATTCAAGATACAGGTTGCTGTATTCGCCTTGTGATGAGACCTCGTATAATGAATCGCTTGTTTCGTAGCAGGCTGCCGCTAAAGTAATATTCTTTTTGTTTTCATAGGCTATGCCGAGTGCATAACGGCCATCGGCCTCCCAAAAAGTATAATCGCCTTCCGCAGCTTTTAATTTTGATAATCCTTTTTCGAGGAATTCAATAGCCTCCTCATGATTATGCATGGAATTGGCGAGCTGCCCAATCAGTATCTCCGAAATAAAGGTACCGGGATGTCCTTTTTCCAATTGCAATTGCTTTTGTTCATAAGAATAAAGGAGCAGGTCTTTAGTTTTTTTGTAATCTCCAATTTCCTTGTAAAAACCAGCAAGGTTATCAGTTGCTTCAAATAAAAATGATTTTGCTTCTTCTCTTTTTTGTTCGGGGTCGTTGCCGGCTATATATTGCTGAATATTACTAATGGCATCTTGTTGTGCTTTAATGGCATCTGTTATTTTTCCATCAGCATCAAACAAAACAGACATATTATTCAGTACGATGGCAGGCCGGTAATATTTATTCCTATCAGTTGGTTTTGTCTTTGCCAGGGCTGCCAATGCTTTATTAAAAAAGAAATTGGCACTATCATTTTTTGAAGCATACCACATGAGGCTTGCCATGGAGTTGTAGGATATATACAACTCATCACTATCTGTATTCTTTTCTTTTTCTCTTATTGCAAGTGCCTTGCGGTGGTGCTTTTTTGAGCCTGCTGCATTGCCCAAACGATATGCATATACCCCGAGATTATTCTCTACTCTTGCAATTTCCAGAGGTGCTGTTGCATATTTTAACGCTACTATACAGGCATCGTAAGCTTTTTTGTCTTCACCTAATACACCAAAATATATACCTACTTCCAGATAAACTTTCCGTAAGGTTATTTCGGTTGGTTTCTTTGCAGCTATTTGGCTTGCCAGTGTGTATAGGGCATCACCAGCCTTTTCAATGCCTCCGTTTTCCATCCCTATTTTCCCGGCTAGTGGAATGTAATAAAGGAATGTATCTGTAATGTTTCCCTTCAATAAATCTCGTATCTGTTGTTGGAGCAATGCTTCTGCCTCGCTAAATTTTTGGGCTGCAATGGCAGCTTCAATTGCCGCAATACCTTTCAATTTGTCCTGTGCAAAAATTGGTAGCAGTACCAAAAGGATACCTAAGAATGCAAGAGAATATTTTGGGAAGCCCATAACCGTTATTGTTTTAATTGACGGATGAGTTGAGTACTTTCTGGCCGTTCTGATTTTTCAAGATAGGGAATAGCTTCGCTTACTGCACCTTGTTTCAATAGAGCAAGTCCCGTGTACCAGCAGGCGTCTTTATAAAAAGGGTTTGCCGGATCGGATGCGATGGATTGCAGGAGTCCAAGTGCTGCTGCATTATTGCCATCGGCCTGCTGTGCTGCACCCAAAAAATAATTAAGGGTGTCATTAGTGGCCTGTTTAGCTGAAAGCTTTTTCCATTCACTGATTGCTTTTTTATAATTGCCCGTTTTATAATCCAGCATGGCTTTATTAAAAAGGTAATTATCTCCCAGTCCCATAGCACTCATTAAACCGACATCTGGTTTATAATAAGAAGCATATAGCTTTTCAAATTTGTTTTCCCTGAAAGTTAATATCCAAACCGATAGTACTGCCAGTACAGCAATGGATGCTGCTACCAGCCATTTTCGTTGTGTCGAGAATATTTTGCGGACTTCTTTTTCAGGATTTTTTTTTAATTTACTATGATAGGCATCAAGTCGTTCTTTTAAATATGCGGTTTCAATGCCAGTAAATAACAGTTTTACTTCGTTTACTTTATCGGCCCATTCCTTGTCAGTGGCCATCTTATTTTCAAACACAAGCCTTTCTTCTCCACTGGTTTCACCCAACAGATACTCCTCAATGCTTGCAAATTCTTCTGTTGATATGATATAATTTGTGTTCATTTTTTTATTTTTTACCCACCACCATATTGCGCAGGCGCTTCAGGCAGCGGTATTTATTATTTTTTGCGGTGGACTCTGTCCATAAAAAAGTGGTTGCAATTTTTGCCATACTTTGTTTCAAAAAATAGAAAAGTGTCAGTACCTGCCGGCAGGGTTCCCCAAGATTTTCCAATTTCTGTTGCACTTGTTCAATATATCTATTTTCTTCTTCGTTGTAGTCCGTTTCCGTAAAAGCCTTGTCTTCCAGTGGTAACAGGTTCATTTTTTTGGCAGCTTTCAGGTGATCATACCATTTATATTTTGCAATCTGGAAAAGATAAGCCTCCAGCGATGAATCCTCCTTTGGCGCATATCGCCCCGACTTTATATTTTGCCAAATTGCGACAAATGCTTCCTGGTAAATATCTTTCGCATCTTCTGCTGTTCCACTATTGGCCAACACAAATATTTCAGTTTTGTAAAAATTGGCGGTGTACAAAGCCTCCAATGCCCTTTCATTATTTGCCAGTATCTCGGCAGCCTTTTCAACAATGTGGTTCCCGGTATTTTGCTCCATTGCATTTTTTCAATGCACTAAAATACAGGTAAACCCGCATATATTGACTTCTCTCCAATATTTTATAGAGCCAAGAAACAATTATTAATCAAAACTTCAATTTACAATCCACTGCATTATATCTTTACTACAGCAATATATCGGCAGAATTTTAAAAGGTCATCAGCACCTAAAAATATCTTTCGTAGAGCTGATGACCTTTTTTGTAACTTGCATATATAGCTTTATAGTCGGGATTTTGGTGCAGTTGGTTTGCTTTTTATGTTGCAAGGGTTAGAAGTGCCCGTCCTGAAACCAATTTAACGCAGTCATTCTAATTTTCCATGATCAAAAATATAGCCTTATGCGAAGATTTTTTATTTTACCAGCGGTTGTAAACCTTGTTTTTTGCCAATGTTGGTATGGTGCGTCATGATTAAATTCAATTCTAATAAAACGTGAAAGATTTTTTATTATGAAAAATTCAATTTTTTACTTCTGGCGATTGCTATTTTTACTTTTTATAGGTATGGCATTTGTTTTACCTGCACATAGCCAGCCTGGCAGTAACGACCCCACATTTAATACTACCGATCAGGGTTTTGGCTTTGGAGATGGAGCAACTAATACAGTCTTTACGACCGCCACTCAAAGCGATGGAAAGATCGTTATCGCTGGTAATT
>JBBQXO010000177.1:0-9592 GCA_038209595.1 Chitinophagales bacterium | reverse complement strand
CGAAACCTTTACGATTGGGGTAACCAATGTGATGTTCAATGCAACCAATGCTATTTTTGGCAGATTTCTTCAAACCCCAAACGGGCATACGGTTACGCTTGCCTATTGGGAACAAAAAGAACAGGAGTCACAGGATGAAATTCCATATTATGAGAGTGCTGCTGTTTAAATAAATTACCGGGAAAACAATCCGGTCGCTTACTTATTTTACACTATTCCACACGTTGAGGTTTCCTCTTCCAGGGGGTACCTTGGTGTTTTTTATAAATCGGTTAGCTATTCCCTGCTCTATAATAAAATCACTCTTTCAGCGCTTGGCTTGCAGGTAAAAAAAACCTATGCGGCCAAATCGAATTACTCATACAGGACGCAGCATTTTTTTGCCCATGTGCCATTCCTACGGAATTCTAAAAACAACGAATGCGTCCATTTATCCGCCGGCTTCACCGACGGCTACCGATATTTCGCACCTACGGCGCTTAGATCCATCCAATAATTTCAACCAAATCATTTGGGTAATATCATGGCTTTTTTATCACATTATACCCTTGTTAATTTTATCTTCTATATTTCTAGGCCGAGGATTTTAAAAAGGAATTGGTAATTGTTAGTCCTTAACTTTTCAAAGCCTCGATGGGATACACCCTAAACTATATAAAATCGATCTACCAAAGTTTGGATTTAGGGAATTTCAAAGCCCACGTCAGAGCAAATTTCCTCTGGCGTTTTGGGCTAAATTATTCAATCACCATTCCTGCAGATTTCTAAAAATAACGAAAGGTATCTCATCAGATTACTAACGATAAGCTGAACTCATGGTGCTAATATGGACTCTTAGGTTTGATTTCTATACTATAACTCAACTAACGGAGCTAAACTGACACTAATTCGTAAGGGTTTGAAATTGTCTTCTTTCCGAAACGCTTTAGTAAAGCCACTTCATTATTCTGATCAATATTTTCCCCTGCCAGAATTTCTTGAATGGCAGGTTGTTTTAAACCCGGTATACGTATTTGAAAGAATGGCCAAAGAGATTCGCTTTTATAGGTCTTATTTAAATCAGGGAATCCTACTATTCGATTGTATTCCTCTGAGTGCCCTTTAAATTCATCTGTGTATTTGAAATACCATTCACCCTTGTCACAATGGAGGGTACCAATATGGATATTGTCAACAGATAAAATAAATTTCGCTGCTTCCTCTTTGGGAAGTTGCTTCTGTATTTCAAAATCACCCTCACTTTTACTAAACCAATTTTTGAATTTGCGTAACATTTTAAATACCTCTTATCCTTTTAAATCCCGAATCAATATTTTTGTAATTAAATCAGAACGTTCCCGAATAAAAAAGGAATAGAATTGACATTTGATTATATGGCGCTCCTATACGTTTGTTACCTCAAGCTCGTTCAATTTCACTTCATACTCCTTCACGTTTCACTCTTTCTTTTCACACTTCACATTTATCCTTTCACATTTAAGCATTCCCTACAATTCTGATATAATTAGCCCGGTCGTAAGCAGTAGGATCGGGAATATTCAACTGACTCATCAGGCCTTTAAAATCATCAATCTTTTCAAATCCCATTTTACGCATCCATTTGCGAAGTCCCATATTAATGATAGAAATATAATCAATGCCATAGGTGTATAATACCGATGCTACCATAGCAACATCCGCACCTGCAAGCAGGTATTTAATCACTTCTTTTTCTGACTGTACCCCTGTAGTGGCTGCAAGCGATAACGGCAAGCGACCATACAACAATCCGAGCCACAGCAGCGGCAATCTTATTTCGGCAGCATCACTGTAATCGAGGTTTTGCAATACTTTCAACTGATCGATATCAAAATCAGGTTGGTAAAACCGATTGAACAATACAAGGGAAGAGGCTCCTGCATCATACAAGCGACGAGCCATATTGCCGGTAGCACTAAAGTATGGGCTCAACTTTACCGCAACAGGAATTTTTACAGCACTCGTTACTGCTTTTACTATATCTACATAGCGTTGCTCCACATGGATACCCTCCGTTGCAATATCAGCAGGTATAAAAAAGATATTGATTTCAAGTGCATCTGCACCTGCCTCTTCTATCAATCTCGAAAACTCAATCCATCCCTCGTTGGTAATGCCATTCAGACTGCCAATGATAGGAATATCGGTATGTAGTTTTGCCTGCCTGATTTTTTCCAGGTATTCGTGAGGACCTACTTCGAGATCATCGAGACCAGGGAAAAATCCTGAAGACTCAGCGAAGCCGTCCCCCGCTGTTTCCTGAATGGATTGATACCTTTGCTCCTGTTTCCGAATTTGTTCTTCAAACAAAGAAAACATGACCACGGCACCGGCACCGTGCTCTTCCATTTTTTTTATATTTGAAATATCATTGCTCAAAGGGCAGGCAGATACTACCACCGGAGAGTCAAGTTTCAAGCCTAAATAAGTCGTTCGTAAATCCATGATATTTATGTTTTAATTTGAAAAAATATTTTGTTTTAGTTGTTGCGTTTTTTCGTTTAGAAAAAAAATTGTTGGCCTTCATTTTCAAAACTTAGGTGGCTAATCTGAGTCTCCTAACTTGGATCTGGCATTTTTCCGCCTATGTGCCATTCCTACGAAATTCCGATCTATCAATGTGTCCTTTTATCCGCCGGCTACATCGGCGGTTACCGATATGCCGCACCTACGGCGCTTTCATCCATCCAATAATTTCAACCCCCGTTTCTTCAAATAATTTACGTCAAAGCCATTTCCCCTAGTGCGTAAACGGTGCTTGTTATCTCCTTTGCCGTTCCTACGGAATTCCGATTTATCAATGCGTCCTTTTACCCGCCGGCTGCACCGGCGGGTACCGATATTTCGCACCTACGGCGCTTTCATCCATCCAATAATTTCAAACTCAGCTCCTTTAAATAATTTACGCCAAAGCAAAGTATCTAAAAGCGGACTTGTCGTTTTTTTCTCTGCATATTCCATTCACTTTTTCCCCTAAACCTTTCTCGTCATTCTTTTCCTATTTCACGTTTGACCTTTCACGTTTCACCTTTCTCATTTCACCTTTCACATTCTCACCTCTCACCTCTCACATTCACTCACCTCTCACATTCTCTCACATTCTCTCACCTCTCACATTCTCTCACCCTACCGGTACAAAATCACTGGCTTTTTTTGTCGCCATCTCTTCGTAATTTTTCCATTTCAGATTTACCATATCCTGTGCCAACACCATCAACTCTTCTGCTTCTGCAGGATGCGTTTGTGTAAGCATGCGGTACCGCAATTCATGGTAGGCATATTCTCTCAAAGGAATGGTTGGACGAGGTGCATCGAGTACAAATGGATTGAGATTTTTCTTTCGTAAAGCAGGATTGTAACGTAATAGCGGCCAATACCCGCTCGACACGGCTTTATGCTGCTGACTCAGTCCATCTTTCAAATCGTAACCATGTGCAATGCAATGGCTGTAGGCCAAAATGAGTGAAGGACCATCATAAGCCTCGGCTTCGCGCATAGCCATTAAGGCCTGTTGCGGATTGGCGCCAATAGCAATCCTTGCCACATACACATTTCCATAACTAATGGCCTGCATGGCCAGATCTTTTTTACCTATCTTTTTACCCGCGGCAGCAAATTTTGCCGTGGCTGCGGTTGGAGTGGCTTTACTGCTTTGTCCGCCCGTATTACTGTACACTTCGGTATCGAGCACCAATACATTTACATTGAGCCCGGTAGCCAATACATGATCCAATCCGCCATACCCGATATCGTACGCCCAGCCATCGCCACCTACGAGCCACACACTGCGTTTTACCAATTGATCGGCAACCGAGTACAGATGCATTGCTTGTGGTGTATCTAGCTCCTTCAGTTGTTGTTTCAAATTTTTTACCCGGATCCGTTGATTTAAAATTTCCGACTCGGTTTTCTGAGGACCCACCACGAGTGCCTGTACCTTTTCCTCTCCTATAACGGGTACCATTTGACGCAATATCTGATGGGCGGTCGCTAACTGATGATCGGCTGTGATACGCATCCCCAAGCCAAACTCTGCATTGTCCTCAAATAAGGAATTACTCCAGGCAGGCCCCTGACCGGCAGCATTTTTTGACCACGGCGTTGTAGGCAGATTCCCTCCGAAAATAGAGGAGCAGCCTGTAGCATTGGCCACCAACAAGCGATCTCCGAAAAGCTGTGTCAGCATTTTCAAATAAGGAGTTTCGCCACAACCCGCACAGGCTCCGCTAAATTCAAAAAGCGGCTCTAAAAACTGTGCCCCATGTACGGTTGAAAAATTAATGGAAGAGCGATCGTTCCAGGGAATTTCCTCGAAAAAACGAATGCTTTCCTGTTGTGCTTCCAGGATCGGAGATTTTTCTCCCATATTAATCGCCCGCTTTTCAGGCAAGGTCATATCAATAACAGGACAAGCCTCGTAGCACAAACTACAACCGGTGCAGTCTTCGAGGTAAACCTGCAAAGAATAACGGGTGTCGGGAAAACCCCGCGCATTGATGGGGGCAGATTGAAATCCTTCGGGTGATCCCTGCTCAAATCCCTTGTGATAAAATTTAGCCCTTATGACACTATGTGGACATACCAACGCACAATTGCCACACTGAATACATGACTCCGGATTCCATATCGCTACGATATCGCTAACATTGCGTTTTTCCCACTGCGTGGTGCCACTTGGCCAGGTGCCATCGTTACTGATAGCACTCACCGGCAAGCCGTCCCCGTAACCCGCCAGCATCGGCCCAATCACGTCCTGTACAAAAGCAGGCGCTATGGTACTAACCGATTGAACCGGCAAAACAGGAGCGGATATTTTTGTTGGGATTTCTACCTCAAAAAGATGTTCCAGCGAAGCATCCACCGCTTTAAAATTTTGAGTGACCATCGCTTTCCCTTTTTTAGAATAGGTTTTTTCGATGGCCTTTTTAATTTGTTGTATGGCTTCCATTTTCGGAAGCACTTCTGCAAGCGCAAAAAAACAGGTTTGCATAATGGTATTGATCCGGGTACCCATTCCGTTGTCCCGCGCCACCGTAGATGCATCAATCACATAAAACCGTAACTTTTTTTCTATCAATGCCTGCTGTACCATACCGGGTAATGTATCCCATACCTCCTCTTTGGCAAAAGGTGTATTTAGTAAAAAAATACCCCCCTTCCTGATGGTAGAAAGCATATCTACTTTTTCGAGAAAAGCAGGTTGATGACAAGCTACAAAATCAGTGGCGGTTAACAAATAGGGGGCATGAATCGGTTCCTTTCCAAAACGCAAATGGGAAACGGTTCTCGCTCCGGATTTTTTACTGTCATACACAAAATAACCCTGCGCAAAAAGCGGTGTATTTTCTCCAATAATTTTTATACTGTTCTTGTTGGCTCCTACTGTTCCATCGGCTCCCAAGCCAAAAAACAAAGCCTGCCGCCAGCCGGATTCATCAAGCTGATAAGCAGCATCATATTCGAGGCTTGTAAAGGAAACATCATCATGTATGCCAATGGTAAAATGAGGCTTGGGTATTTCGTTTTTAAGTGCATCCAATACCCCTTTGCACATAGCCGGTGTAAACTCCTTGCTTGAAAGTCCATAACGGCCGCCTACGAGTTTGGGAAGGTGAGCAATTTGTCCGGTTTGAAAAGCCTGCACAAGGGTAGATAATACATCCTGAAACAAGGGTTCTCCCGCAGCTCCAGGCTCCTTGGTGCGGTCAAGGACAGCAATGGTTTTGGCGGAAGCCGGCAACACCTTTATAAAATGCTGTAATGAAAAAGGCCTGTATAAACGCACCTGTATAACCCCAATTTTTTCACCTTGCTTTTGCAAGGCAAGTACTGTCTCAATGGCCGTTTCAGCCCCTGAACCCATGATTACCAGTACCCTTTCGGCATCCTGTGCTCCGTAGTAATCAAACAACCGATAGCTTCTTCCTGTTTCTTTTGCAAAAACCGTCATGGCGGACTCTACTATTCCGGGAGTGGCTGTGTAAAAATTATTCACCGTTTCGCGTCCTTGAAAATAGACATCCGGATTTTGGGCGGTTCCTCGGATAAATGGATTATCGGGATTCATGCCACGGGCCCGATGTGCAAAAAGCAGCTCATCAGGCAGCATTTTTCTCATCAGGTTTTCAGGTATCAGGGTCACCTTATTTACCTCATGCGAAGTACGGAATCCATCGAAAAAATGAATAAAAGGAATCCTTGATTGCATGGTGGCGGCTTGCGCAATCAGAGCGAAATCATGAGCCTCCTGCACTGAGGCTGACGATAGCAAGGCGAACCCCGTTGTACGGGCAGCCATTACATCCTGATGGTCACCAAAAATAGAAAGTCCCTGTGCCGCAAGCGACCTTGCCGCTACATGAAATACCGCCGGCGTAAGCTCACCAGCAATTTTATACATATTCGGCAGCATAAGCATCAGCCCTTGTGATGCTGTAAAAGTAGTAGTAAGCGATCCGGTTTGTAAGGCCCCATGCACTGTGCCTGCCGCCCCTCCTTCACTTTGCATTTCTATCACTTTGGGTACCTGACCCCATATATTGGGTGTACCTCCGGCACTCCATTCATCGGCAAGTTCGGCCATAGTGCTGCTTGGGGTAATGGGATAAATGGCACACACTTCGTTTACACGATATGCAATATAAGCCGCCGCTTCGTTGCCATCCATCATGGCTACTTCTTCTATATTTTTTTTCATATTGATCCATTTAGGGGTTCCGCTATCATTTCCATGGCATGGCAAGGACATTGCTCAACGCAAATGCCGCAACCGGTACAGGTTTCGTAATTTATCTGGTAGCGGTTCCCTTTTCCCAGTTTTATAATAGCTTCCTCAGGGCAAGCTCCATAGCATCCATCACATTCAAAACAGTTGCCACAACTCAGGCACCGCTGGGCTTCGTAGCGGGCATCGGATTCCGAAATACCGGCTACCACTTCATCAAAATTGCGGGAAGCCTTTTGGGGATGTTGCCTTGGTTGTACCGAAGCCGGGGCTTCGGTCTGATACCACATGTGCAATCTTTTATACCCCGCAGTGGGGTGTTTAGGTAGTTTTTCAAACGTTTGTCCCCTTAGCCAGGCATCAATGTTTTTAGCTGCTTTTTTTCCATGGCCAATTGCTGTAGTGCTGCTTTTTTGCTCACCGGGAAGCATATCCCCGCCAGCAAAAATGCCTGCATAGCCACTCATCCGGCTCGCATCAATCACAATCCCGCCTCCCGGCTTTGTTACCACGCCTTCTAAGTTTTCATATAAGAAATCATCTGCTTCCTGCCGGGAAGCCCATATCAGCCCGCCTGCCTCTATTTCCAGAATCTCTCCAGTGGGTTCGGTCTTATTTTTCAGGAGTTGCATTTTCTCCACTCTTATTGTATTGCCAGAAACGGCTGTTATACGGTGCAAAAAAGAAATTTCTACTCCTTCATCAAGCGCATCATCGGCTTCAAAATCTCGGACCTGCATGGTTTTCCGATCGCCTTCGTACAAAACAACAGGAGTAAAACCTAGCCTTTTTAGCACCCGGGCAATATGCATGGCCAGTTTGTTTCCCCCATACACAACCACTTTTTCTCCAAAATCAACCTGCTTTTTAGCATGCACTTTTTTTAGAAACTCCATGGCATCCAATACCGGAAAATTTTGGTTTTCGCAGTTTACTGGAGCAGCTATTTTATGCGCTCCTGATGACAGATAAATGGCATCAAAACCCCGGGATTCCTTTTCATTGATCAGATCAAAAATTTTATAGTTGACCTGCAAGCGAATACCAAGCGCTAATATCCGATCAATTTCAGCCATTAGCATTTGCCTGGGTAGCCGATATTCGGGTACCCCCCATCGGAGCAGTCCACCCGGAGCATCCTCCTCTTCAAATATTTCAACTTCGTGCCCCAACAAGGTGAGGTGATAAGCGGCGGTAAGTCCACCCGGGCCAGCGCCCACCACCATAATCCGCTTCCCGGTTTTAATTGCCTTACGTTCCGCGGCGGGCCATTTTTCGGCAATCGCCAAATCGCCGATATACCGCTCTACGGCATGAATATTCACAGTGGTGTCAATATGGTTGCGGTTGCATCCCGTTTCGCAGGGTTTTACACATACCCGACCCATAACGGCAGGAAAGGGATTGTCCTGCATGATGGTATAAAAAGCCGCCTTATAATCCCCGGCTTGTGCGTGATCTAGCCATGCCTGTATATTTTCACCAGCAGGACAGGCACTGTTGCAGGGAGGCATAAAATCCATGTAAACAGGCCTTTCGGCACGTAGATGTCCTGTGCCCCGGGCATGACCTGCTAGATCAACCGGCTGTGTAATATCGCTTTGTTTTGCCATATCGTATTGCTTTTACCCCACTTCGACCCACTAAGGAAAAGACCATTTCCGCCCTCTGAAACAAGCCATAACGGGAAAGCAATGTACCCGAACCGTATAAGGAATAAACTGACCATTGTCATTTATGTAAATGATTTTTTACGAAGGGAAGAAAAGGCTGTAAAAAATCAATGCGTTGGAAGGATGCTTGGGAGAGAGAAAAATGGGGAATTCCGCACCTATATCAAAAAGAAGAGTGTTTTAATAACTTACAAGAAATTGGCAGTGGAAAAAAAGGTAGAAAGTCTTTGGTAGCATTGGCTCAAATAAGTACACCGCAACGAAATAGGTAAAATAAATACTTTAGGATATCTTTTAAATATCTCCCCATAGGATATTAAAATTTATATCTATGAAAGAAAACACATCAATGCTTAGGAAAATTACTAACGAAATATGAACCAACGCTGCTATCGGACCTGCCTGAAAATTTGCAGTTTAGGCGTATTGAAATTAATGCATCCCCTATAGAGGACGAAGCAGAAACGAAAATAAATCTTCTCTCATGGTTGACTTTTTTGACACACGCTCACAGGAAAACGCAGAAAAATTACCACATCATGCAAAACAAGCAAGAAGCGAATGGGAAAGGGATATTTAATGGATACCTATATGATTATCTATTCGCTTGAAAGTAAAATGCAGTCAACGGTAAAGTACCTTTGCCAAGCTACCGACGGTACTTTCCGATATAACCAGATTTGAACTAATACTAGACTGACATAATAGATTGCCGCTCGTCAATCCAACCTCTCCCTTCTGCCATTAAACCGCCATTGCCCATAATAGCAATTCCCAACCCATATCAATCAAGCTGAATCCCGATTTTCTTCATCAAAACGGAAGCATTCAGGCTTTGGCATACACCTGCTTTGAGCGCATAGTCAAAATAAAGTTCTTCTCCCGAAACCTGTACATCAAAATGATCATTCCGGATGGCATGCGGAAACTCTTTTTCCATTTCGGCGAGTTCGAGGTCGTGGGTAGCAATCATGCCCACAGCGTTTTTATGGATAAGCTGTTTTACCAATGCCTTGGAGCCTTTTTGCCGGTCGAGCGAATTGGTACCACGTAAAATTTCATCCATCAGCAGAAATACAGGCGCTCCCTCATTTACTGCGTCAATCATACTTTTCAGCTTCTTAAGTTCCGCATAAAAGGTAGAGGTACTTTCTTCGAGGTTATCTGCAATCCGCAT
>JBBQXO010000176.1:0-9680 GCA_038209595.1 Chitinophagales bacterium | reverse complement strand
GTTAGCGGATAAAATAGCACATGTTCCTTTGTGGATATTTCAGGGTGCAGAAGATGAGTCGGTAGCCCCCAAATACGGAACCGACATGTTGTCGGCACTGGTTAAGGCAGGTGCCAAACCTGGTTTTACCCAATACCCCGAAGTCGGCCACTTTTCATGGATCGGGGCTTATGCTGATCCTATGATGATGGCCTGGCTTTTCCGGCAGCACAAGTAGTAATGATGCTTTTCCAACCATCCAACCCCTACACTCAAAACAAGTCAACAGCAACCGGATAAGTAGGATCCTCCAGCACATTTACATCAATGAGGTCTTCTGCATTTTTCAAAAGTTTACGACAGTCCGGGCTGAGGTGTTTTAAATGCAATTTCTTACCAGCCTTTTGGTAACGCTCCGTAATTTTATTGAGAGCCTCAATAGCCGACATATCCACTACCCGGCTTTCTGCAAAATCAATAATCACTTCTTCGGGATCGGTTGATACATCAAATTTTTCGTTGAAAGCCGCCACCGAACCAAAGAATAAGGGGCCGTAAATTTCATAATGTTTTACCCCAGTTGCATCGGTGGATTTTCGTGCCCGTATACGCTTGGCATTGTCCCAGGCAAAAACCAAGGCAGCAATAATCACCCCGATGATGACCGCTAAAGCAAGGTTATGTAAAAACACGGTTACGAGCGTCACCAGCACCATTACAAATACATCCGACTTGGGGAAGCGCCGGAAACTGCGAAAACTAGCCCATTCAAATGTGCCAATAGCTACCATAATCATTAACCCGGTAAGCGCGGCCATCGGTACCTGCTCAATAAGCGAACTGCCAAACATTACAAAAATCAGCAACATCACCGAAGCCACAATACCCGATAGCCTTGCCCTTGCTCCATTGGATACATTGATCAGGCTCTGACCAATCATGGCACATCCGCCCATACCCGAAAAAAACCCCGAAAGGATGTTGGCAGTACCCTGTGCTACTGCTTCCTTGTTGCCCCTTCCACGGGTTTCAGTAATCTCATCCACAATATTCAGCGTCAGTAAGCTTTCAATTAATCCAACCCCGGCCACAATAGCAGCATAGGGGAAAATGATTTGCAATGTTTCCAAACTAAAAACAATGTTGGGAATGTGGAAAGGCGGGAAGCCCCCTTCAATAGAGGCAATATCACCTACTGTTTTGGTATCGATTCCTAAAAAATATACCAGCCCAAACACCACGAGAATGGCTGTGAGTGAGGCGGGTACTACTTTGGTAATTTTCGGTAAACCCCAGATGATTCCCATGGTCAGCAATACAAATCCCAGGAGAACTAACAACGGGGTACCGGTCAGCCAGTTGCCGCTGCCATCCTTAAACTGATCGAGCTGCGATAGGAAAATGATGATGGCCAATCCATTTACAAAACCAAATATGACCGGATGCGGAACGAGTCGGATCAGCTTACCAAGCCGCAGCAGCCCGGCCAAAACCTGAATGATGCCCGCCAGCACGACGGTAGCGAATACATATTCTACCCCATGGCTTTTTACAAGTGATACAATCACAATGGCTACCGCGCCGGTGGCTCCGGAAATCATACCAGGCCGGCCTCCAAATACCGAGGTGACGAGACCCATTACAAAGGCAGCGTACAAGCCGGTTAAGGGCGAAAGTCCGGCTATCAGGGCAAAAGCAACTGCTTCGGGTACCAGTGCCAAAGCAACGGTAAGTCCGGATAAAATCTCGGTTCGGTAGTTTACTTTTTGGGTTAAATCAAAAAGATTCAAATATTTTTTCATTCGTTCTGTATTTCTTATGAAATGCCTGTTTCCTTTGATTAATGGGTATTTTCTTCTGCCATCATGCAGGTGTCCTACGGTAAAAACCAGGACGGTTACCCTCAGGTTCAGCGGTATGTAAAGAAGGTTGTTCTTTTGAGAAAGGACGGCTAAGGTAAGAAAAAATGGAAGAGGGGTGCAGGCACTGCTTGTATTTGCAGGGTCAAGCGCATTTAAAGGATATTTAAAGTCTAACAGTATAATAGAATGGAGCAATCTATTTAATATACAATTTCAATCAGGTTGTATGATAACGGCTGGTATAGAACAGAGCTGTTCGGAATTTTTGCGAAAATCATTTTATGCCTTTATGATTGAAAAGAAATGCCTTCTAAGTTCTTTATGATGTAATTTAATTTTGATTCATCTATTCTGTAAACATCCTTGAAAAACAGGGCTGTTTCTTTTTTCCATGCTACATTTACCATTAAATATCTTAGTCTTCCATGAAAAAAACCATAACGCTTAGTCTGGCTTTTCTTGTCTTTTCGGCTGCTTTTGCACATGAGTATATCCTGATAGCCTATAAATATTTCCTTCAGCGGGGCGATAAACTCGAAGTCCATCTTTTTGTTGCCGATGGATTTAATGTGGAAATGGAGAGGCCTTTACAAAAAGGAATTACCACCAACTTTGCATTAATTACCGAAAAGGGTACTTCGGATCTTCTTACAGCAGGAACTGAAGGGCAGTTACCAATTGTAGAAAAAGAAGTGGATTTTGGCGGGCTCGGACTTTTACACATGGAAAGAGACTTTGCCTTTATTACCCTCGAAAACGAAAAATTTAAAAACTACCTGAAAGAAGACTATATAGAAAATATACTGATAGATGCCGTAAATAAGACAGAGCAAAAGGAACGTTATAGCCGTTTTATAAAAGCCCTGGTTCAAAGTGCTCCTATACCTTTTGATTCGCTTTACAAAAAAAGAATCGGGCAGAAGTTTGAACTGATCCTGCTTCAAAACCCTTACGAGCTGAAACCGGGAAGTAAATTGCAGGTACAGGTTCTTTTTGAAGGAAAACCGCTGGCAGGCAAAATGATAACCGCCCGCAACCGAACCGGTAACAAACCGGCTCTGTCTCAAACAAGCCGCACCGACGGAAAGGGTATTTGCAGTTTTACGCTTACAAGAGAAGGGGACTGGTTTGTACATGCCACCCATATGCTGGCATCTCCCAAAGAGGCGGGTACAGATTGGGATAGCTTTTGGGCCTCTTACAGTTTTGGGCTCAATCCGGGATAGAATACGACAGAACTTCAAAATAGAATAGTGCTATGTAAATGGATGGAAAGCGTAAAATACTTATGATTTCTATATGATGATGCATCTATCCGTTAAACGTGATAGGGGAATCGTGAGCATTTTCCCGTTTGCCTTTTCCCGTTAAACTCAGTACGAGTCCATTGGGCTGATGAAATAAACCATGTTTTCATGAAAAATCCGCGGCGTTTTTTTTTGTTTTTCCGGAGTTTTGTCACGCTGCTTTTTGCCTATGGCTGCACCCCCTCTTTACCTTTAGCGGTAAGTAAGGAACACCCGGAAAAAACGGGATCTGCTTTTTACAATCAGGCCGTAGGGTACAGTTGGCAGCAACGCGATTCACTGGCACTTGAATGGATGATCGAAGGGTTTGTACCTCGCCGTAGCATCAAGCTTTCCCGGGTAAATGTGGTTTTTCAAGACAGCATAACCGGCGAAAAAATAAAGGCTCATTATTTTGTAACCACGGACTACTTTTCCCTTGGCAACGATAAGGATTGGGCAAGGATTCCACTAACTCCTATGGCAGCCCAACGTATCGCCAACCGGCTCGGATGCTTTTTGCCCGCCTCTAAAATGGTGGATGATATTTACAAGGCAGCAAAAGTGAAACTTGAACCGGTTCCATTATTTGCTTACCGCGACAGTACGCCTACCTTTTGGCATCATCACCTGATGATTGAAGGACAGCGGCAGGGTAAGAAGGGATTGATTGCCGGGATTAAAAAGGATGTAATCATCACAGGCAAACTGAATGAAGGAAACCGCAGGAACCGGGTGGCGATTTATGGCTGGCACCGGCTAAACGGGCAACCCATCCAACCCGTTTATACGGGTCATGTCAATTGGTATGTCGATTACAGCCATGGCATCCGTTTGGTGTATCCGTTCATTATTATCCGGGGCAAACGCATGCTTTTTGCCGATGTACTCATACACCCGGTGTATCGCAAACTGTTGACCAACGAACAAGCGAACGATTTTATCCGCTATCCCACTGAATAATTTTGCCTGCTGACATCGATTTTTCAGGCGTTTTTGTGCAATAATGTCTACTTTTTTTTGTGGTAAGTAAAGGATAAGCTCCGTCCTGCATGCCTTTTATCCGTTATATACCTGTTATATCCTGCACTATCCCCGTTCCCAATATTTTAGCCAGTATAAGGCAACATATATTGTAATATTTGCCTGCATCGGGGTACATATTCTCTGCCAGAAAAGAGCTGCTGACCGCTGCTACCATTTTTCTCAATTATATTTACCGCAACCACAAAAAATTTTGTTTCTACTATGCAACTAAAAATCCGGGACCTCAATAAGGTCTATTCCAACGGCGTAAAGGCCCTGAACAATATTAACCTGACCCTCGATAAAGGCATGTTTGGCCTCTTGGGCCCCAACGGAGCAGGAAAAAGTACACTCATGCGAACCATCGCAGCGCTGCAGGATCCCGATAGTGGAACGATCCATTTAGGGGATATTGATGTGGTCAATCAAAAAAATGAATTACGCAAAGTGCTGGGATATTTACCCCAGGATTTTGGGTTTTACCCAAAAATATCTGCCTTGAGTTTGTTGGATCATTTTGCGGTTTTAAAAGGAATCAGCAATAAAAAGGAAAGGAATGAAATTGTAACAGGCTTGCTGCAACAGACCAATTTGTTTGAGGCCCGCAAACGCAATGTAAGTGAATACTCAGGAGGTATGCGGCAGCGCTTTGGCATTGCGCAGGCATTATTGGGCAACCCCAAGCTGATTATTGTAGATGAGCCTACCGCCGGGCTTGACCCCATGGAACGCAACCGTTTTCATAATATCCTGAGCGAGATTGGCGAACAGGTAATTGTGATTCTTTCTACCCATATTGTAGATGATGTAAAAACATTGTGCAAGCAAATGGTGGTGATGAACAAAGGTAGCATCCTGATGCAAGGCACTCCTGCACAAGCGGTGGCTTCGGTACAAGGTAAAATATGGACCCGCGCCATCGACAAGGAACTGCTCAACGAATTCCGCTCCCGGTTGTCAATTATTTCGCATGCAATTTCAGAAGGAAAAATGATTGTACATGTAATGTCGGATGATCAGCCTGAGGAAGGTTTTGAGCAGGCACAGGCCACCTTGGAAGACGTTTATTTTTCAACCATTGTCAAAAACTAAACCACCGAGATGTTTAAAGAAATATTTTTATTCGAATTAAAATACATCCTGCGAAAGCCGGCGGTGTATATCTATTTTAGCATTCTTTTTCTTTTAACGCTGATGATTGGGTTCACCATTTCAGGGTTATTTGCAACCACCCGCAGTGACAGCAATACGGTGGCCAATTCTGCTTTAGCGGTCGGTTCCATTCTTTTGGGTACTACCAGCAGTATCTTCAGCATTCTTATCAGCGTGCTGATCATCTCTATATCAGCAACAGCCATTCAGAAGGATTATCAGTACAATATGCATCCGCTGTTTTTTACCAAACCCATTACCAAGGCTGATTATTTCTGGGGACGGTTTGGTGCAGCTATTTTGGTTACCCTGCTGGTATTTACCGGATTATTGTTTGGGTATATGCTGGGTATCCTCCCGGGATTAGGTAGTCCGGTTATGGGGCCGTTTAAATTGCTGAATTTTCTCCAACCCTTTTTATTGTTTACCATACCCAATGTGTTGTTTCTTGGGGTGTTGTTTTTTTCGTTAACCACCTATGTACGTACTACCATGGCGGCCTATATTGTTGCCATTGTGCTGATGATGGTTCAGATAGTATCGAATACCATTACGGCCGAAATGGACAACAAAATGCTGGCAGCCATTCTGGAACCTTCCGGATCTGGTGCCTTGCGATTTATTACCGAATACTGGAGCCCTGTAGAAAGAAACACCCTGCTTATTCCTTTTGAAGGCGCCATATTGTATAACCGTTTGTTATGGATAGGGATTGCCGTTGTGATTGGTGGTTTGAGTTATCGGGGCTTTAATTTTTCCCAGACGTTCCAACCCTTAAAGTGGTTTCGACGCAAAGAGGAAGTTGTGACTGCTGTTGAACCAGCGCTGCATTCTCTCAGTGACCTGCCTGCTGTCACCCAGAATTTTTCAGGATCCGGCACCAGAACTCAGCTTTGGTACCTCACAGGTTTTGAATTTAAGAAAATGACTCAAAGTCTTTTTTTCGTCATCATGGCCGCTCTTGGCATCGGGATGATGGTATTGGTGGTTCAATTTATTGATACCATTTATGGTTCAAGCACCTATATGGTTACCTATAAAGTGATAGAAAATGTGGTAGGTGTCATTCAATTATTTGCACTCATTTTTGTTGTTTTTTATTCGGGGACTACTGTTTGGCGAGAAAGAGAGAGCAAAATGGATGAATTGGTTGGTACCGCACCCGTCTCCAATGGAACTTTGTTTTTCTCAAAGTTTCTTGGATTGACGTTTTCAATTGGTCTGCTGTTTTTAGTTGCAAGCCTAGCGGGCATTGTCATTCAGTTATACTCAGGGTTTTATCAGATTGATCTGTTGCAGTACCTTGTTGCCATATTTACCAATATGATTTATGGTATGGTATTGATTGGGTTATCTGTTGCTGTTCAGGTGTATTCTCCTAATAAATACCTTGGTTTTTTTATTGCCCTTTTACCGGTAATTATTTTACCAATTGTGTTTGGCTTACTCGAAATAAATAACGATTTACTTGAGTTCAACAGTGCCGGTGCCGAAAGACCCTATTCCGATATGAATGGGTATGGCGGCAGTTTTAACCAATGGCCATTCTACAGGTTGTATTGGATCAGTATTGTAGCATTTCTAAGCCTGCTCGCTATATTGGTTTATCCCCGGGGCAAAGAAATTAGTATTAAAAAGCGCTGGAAATTATCCGCCTATTTTAATACAAAAAGCTATAAAGGATTGATGGCAGGCTGCCTGTTGATCGCTTTGGCTACAGGTGGATTTATTTACTATCAGACCAAGGTACTGCAGGTACGTACCGACCCCAAAGTGGCAGAAAAGCAATCGGCTGAAACTGAAAAAAAATACAAACGTTTCGAAAGTTTACCCCAACCAAGGATTATGGCGGTTACCCTTGAAGCAGATATTTTTACTGAAGATAAAAGGTTGGAAGTAAGAGGAAGTTATGTGCTGCTAAATAAAACAACCGAAGCGATTGATACTTTGTATTTTGATTATGCAGGGGGAAAAAAATCTCCCTACCATTTTCGTGTTTTCGATCCTTCAGTACCTTTTACATTGGTTTCCGATGATGCCGATCGGGGTATCCGGATTCTAAGACTCAACAAGTCTTTGATGCCGGGTGACAGTATTCTTTTTGCCTTTGATATGTACTACGAACCAAGGGGATTGTTCGACCGAATCAATTCACCTGTGGTAAATAATGGAACTTTTATAAACAATGGCATTTTGCCTACAGTAGGATACAATGCTAATGGAGAATTGAGCCAGAATAAAGCCCGTAAAGAATATGGGTTACCATTTAAACCAAGAATGGCTGCGGTTGACGATTCTGCAGCGAGGATGAATAACTACATCTCCAACGATGCAGACTGGATTCGGTTTGACGTAGTACTGAGTACCGATAAGGGACAGACAGCCATAGCACCGGGTTACCTGCAAAAAACATGGGAGAAAGACAACCGGCAATATTTTAAATATGCCATGGATAGTCCCATCCTTAATTTTTACAGTTTCCTTAGTGCTGACTATTCCCTTAAAAAGGATAAATGGAAAGATGTTAATATTGAAATTTATTATCACAAAGGGCATGAGTACAATCTCGATCGTATGATTAGCGCGATTAAAAAATCGCTGGATTATTATACGGTTCAATTCGGGCCTTACCAGCACCGGCAGGTTCGTATTCTTGAGTTTCCAAGGTACAATAGTTTTGCACAATCTTTTCCCAATACCATCCCTTATTCTGAGGCAATAGGCTTTATTACAAAAGTGGGCGATGGTCCCGATGATATTGATGTACCCTTCTATGTTACGGCGCATGAAGTGGCGCATCAGTGGTGGGCGCATCAGGTAATTGGCGGAAACGTTCAGGGCAGTGTACTGATGAGCGAAACCATGAGTCAGTACAGCGCCTTGATGGTGATGGAAAAATTATATGGTCCAGCGGCTATGAAAAAGTTCCTGAAAGATGAAATGGATAAATACTTGTTGGGAAGAGCCACGGAAGGCCGCGGGGAATTGCCTTTGATGCTTTGTGAAAACCAGCAGTATATACATTACAATAAAGGCAGCGTGGTGATGTATGCTTTAAAGGATTTTCTAGGAGAAGAAAAGCTGAATGGTGCTATTTCAAGGTATCTGAAAAAGACAAAGTTTTCAGGGCCCATTTATACCAATTCCATTGAGTTTGTTGATTCCATAAAAGCAGTAACCCCCGATAGCCTGATGTATCTTGTGGAAGATATGTTCGAGAAAATTACCCTATACGAAAATTACGTTAAGGCACTTAGTTTTAAGGAACAGCCCGATAAAACGTATAAGGTTTCGCTTACGGTAGGGTCTTCTAAATACTACGCTGATAGTGTAGGTAAAGAAACAAAGGTGGCGGTGAAAGATTATATGGATATCGGAATTTTTGGAGTAGAAAGTACTGATAAGAACAAAGACAAGCCTTTGATTTTTCAAAGAATAAAAATGGATCAGCCTGAAAAAACATTTGAGTTTGTGGTAAAAGAAAAGCCAATAAGCGCTGGCATCGATCCTTACCTGAAATTGATTGACAGAACACCGGCAAACAATAACCTCAAATTTGGCGAAAAGCCAAAACTTCCGGGTCTCGATAAAAAGGGGGCCACGGTTACTATAAAGGTGGGTAGCTAGTGCTAAGTTAAACATGAAAAGGCAGACGGCAAAAGTGAAAATGATTGCCATTCACCTTTCTCGGATAGATGCGGCACAATACAGACAGCATAACACTGGTATAAAATATAGACGTAACAGGAAACGAATGGCTTCGGAATCATCAGGATTCTGAAGCCATTTTTTTTGCATTTGGTTTATAAATAGAGTTTGCTCATGAACTCAAGAATTGGGATTCAAAATTTTTGCATTGTTAAATACATTGGAATACGGTAATTGCCTTGGTACCGGGATTTGCTTTTAATGTTGCGTGGTGTAGTTAAAAATGTAAATCCCCTCCACCGGATGGGTGGCCGTGCAAATGTTGAATGAAAGTACAAAGCTCAATATCGGCCGGGATGGGTAATCGAAAGCGTAAGACCCACCCTATCGGCGTCAATAAAATTTCGCACTTGTATAATTGTCTCGTTCTGAAATAGGTTTACTCCAAAAAAGTGGATAAGTCAAATTAAAATCAGGACAGGTAGAATTATGAGCTTGCTCAAATGGTGTCTAAAACCCGCATATTTTCAGATGGTTAGGACTGAAATGCAACTGCGTTAATACACATTTTCTGATGGCTATACGCTGTTTTGCTTGCATCTATATCTTTTTAAATCAATTTCGTATCATAACACAATTAACTTTAGTATATTAACCGATCATTCTTATAAAATCCCCATGAGCAGCGGCACATCCTGCGTACATAATCAGTGGGGGAATCCGAATA
>JBBQXO010000175.1:0-9711 GCA_038209595.1 Chitinophagales bacterium | reverse complement strand
GTTTGGGTTTTCAGGTCTTCGGTATAGTTTCCTGCAACAGCATCGGTTACCCGCACAAGCTTATTGTTTACAAGCCTGTTACCGTTTTTGGTGTAGGTGTAGGTTAGGTTATCCATGGGCAGACCACGGTCGGCAGTGGTCCTACATTTATTTTTGGCGGGTTTATGTTTTGGCACCCAGATATTGTCGTTACTTTTTGTCTTGATACAAAAAGGTTCGAAAAAATAAAGACAGTCCCAACGCGTTTGCCGGCAAATTTTGGGAATACAATTTGCGTTTTGGGGCGGTACCGTAGCCGGACGGCGCTCCAGGCCTGCCCCTACCCACTTTTGGTTTTTTTTTCCATCTGTAAAAATGCTTTGGGTAGGTTGCGCCATTCCACTTGTCTAGCTGCTAATGCTGTGGGAATGCCGGGGGCTTCGAATGACGGTTTTGCTAATCAATGAGATTTCAAGTGCTTTTTTTGAAGCTATCCACCAAATAGAATGTAGTTGGGTTTGGGTTATTGGTTCGTGAGGCACGAACCAAGGCGGGTGTGGGGTACAGAACTATGGCAGGAACCGTGGCAGAGAAATCCTTTGCATCCTAAAATCAAATGAATCCTAATTGGGATTTTAAGGTGCTAGGAGGGACTAAACACCTGATAGAAGTTAAGTTTGAGAAAGTTCTGATAGATTGACAGGCCGATTTGAAAAGTTGGGTTTAGGTCTGTTAATACCTCAGTCCTTTTTATAAGCACTATTTTTCAAATTTTCAAGACTTTCAGATATCCTGAAGGAAGACCCGCTAACACACTTAATAAAATTGCTACCGCTTTAGATACTACTGTTGATTTTTTAATCAGTGGTGATAAAACAGAAAAAGCAAAAGCTGCCATCAAAAATTCTGAACTATTACAAAGTTTTAAAGAGATGGATGTTTTACCTGAACAGGAACAAACCATGTTGGTTAAAATTATTCGTGCTTATGTGAAAGATTTTAAAGCAAGGCAAACTTATGCTGTATAAATAAACAAAAGCCGCTAATTGAGCGGCTTTTGTTTTAAAGAGATACAAATCCTTTTTGCTTTGAATAAACCAATTTTCGTTCCTTAAAATTTCTGATAGAAGTATCTACTTTTTTATAGAATGCAAGCAACTCAAAGTGCTTTACTTTTAATGCGACAATAGCAATATGCTTTTCATTCTTACTGTCTATTACTAAATAAACAATGATAGAAGTTTTTTTAAAAAAATCTTCGTTATCCAATCCATACCCATCGTAAAGAGTTAAAGAAAATAATCCCCAAAAACCATTCTCAATATAATATTTTAGTTTAGTAATTACAGAACTATGATATAGTGATGTTTTGACATTGTATATTTTATCAAAATCATTATCTACTTTTTCTGTAACAGGTTTAAATATTTCTGATTCCTCTTTACCATAATCGGCTATACCTAAAAAATCTCGTTCGTATATATAGTTATCATTACTTTTTTTAGGACGTTCAAATAAAAAAAGCAGACGCAATACTTTGTCCATAAAAAAATCAAAAGCCTTTTTCATTCAATAATAGATTAAATTTTACTGGGCTATCCCTTCAAGCAATTTTCCAAAGGTTCTACGATAAATCCAATAGCCAGGATTAAAAGGCGTATCCATATCGTCCTTTAATTTCTCTAACGGTAAGTTATCTCTTATGATTGTATAATAAACGTATCCTTGTGTTGCTACGGTTAATAGTGGGCCGCCAACTTTTCCGACTCTTGCCCAATTTGTCGTACTGGGTCGCAAATTAAAAATCTTACTTCCCTTTGCTGCTTCATCAAGATTACTGAATATTGTTTTACTGGCTTGTTCTCTGGCTTTATCTAAAGACTTACCATTAAACAGTTTTGATTCAGATATAAAGTCTCCTAATGGGGATAGTTTAGAACGAGCATCTTGTAAAAAGAAAAACCTTCGCATTGATGCAGAATTTGCAGATAATTTTCCAGCATTAAATAAATTTTTTGCATCCATCATTGGGTCTATATAAGAATTTAATCTCGTATAACTATCCCAACCATACATCGCTCCTGTTAAACTCAATGGGTTTAAATAACCGCCCGCTAATGAATTTGTATTCGTTTGTACAATTGATTTTCCGCTTGCGTCCTGGTAACTTGTAAAAGCAAGCGTTTCAGGGTCAAAACGTGCTGTATACCTATTCCCGTCTACAGTAAAAGCACTAACACTACCGGCAGCCGCACTAACCTCTTTCCCATTAGAAGCATGTGTATATTTAGTCCCTGCTTGAAAAGTTTCAACAGTTGCTCCTGTTGGTAATGTAATATTTCTTCCATCTGCTGCAGGCAAAGTCGTGTCTTTACCATTGGGGTCACTTAACCAAATTGGACTATTAGCAAATGTTGCATAAGGACTCTCATTGGGCTTCACTACAGGGTCTACATTCCACCTTCTTCCAATTCTTGCATCATACTGCCAAAATTCTGCCGTATAACTGTTTCCCTCGCCATAAACTTCATTGGATTTCTCTTGTCCATTAAACCCGTATCGGTAGCCTCCATTAGGTGCTGTATAACTCCTACCCGGCATAATAGCCCCAAACGATAAATAATCTTGCGCACTTACCACCACCGGCCGGTAACGGCTTACCAGCGTGGTTTGGCCCGTATTGGCTATAGATGTTTTGCGGTCGCTTATGGTAACTAATACGTTTCCGAGATGATTACTCAGTTCAAAGAACTTTTGTCCTCGGGTAAAGATATACTTTTTGCCAACAATATCGCCAACCTGAATGGTGGCAATTGGTACAGGGTTGGTTAAATTTACAGCTAAATTGTAAATACCAAGCCTGCTGCTACCGTATAAATGAATTTCTTTTTGCCACAAGCCGATGCTGTCATTGGTATAGGTACTCATTAAATTGCCACTTGCATCACGTACATATATGGTTTCGGCATTGTTTACTTTTTTTAATATGCGGTTGCCGCCGGCATCGTATCGGTAGCTGATGATGGTGCCGTTGCTTTTGTAGATACTGTCTATTTTGCCATAAACCGGCTAGGTAATGGCTACGAAACTTGGTAGAATATAAAAGAAGATGTGTTTTGATTGTTGGGTAATTAAACGTATGTTTTTCTTTGCCTTACTTTTTGTCTTGATACAAAAAGTAACAAAAAAATCAAGGCATTCCCAAGGTGTTTGCCGGAATCCAATTTGGCTTCGGCTTTCGGATTATCCCGGCACCGCTGCCGGACTGCGCTACAGGCCTGCAACCTACCCGCTTTTGGTTTGGTTGTATGCTTTTATTGTTTTCGGCAGGTTGCGCTATTCCACTTGTCCGGCTGCTAAAAAAAAAAGAGTATTGGGTTGGTTTTGGGTTATTGGTTTGTGGGCCACATAACCAAGGCGGGTGTGTGGGGCAACTATGGCATGAACCGTGGCAGAGAAATCCTTTGCATCCTAAAATCAAATGAATCCTAATTCAGACAATGACCAGACGGCGCTACAGGCCTGCCCCCTACCCGCTTTTGGTTTGGTTTAGCTGCTATAAAAATGCTTTGGGCAGGTTGCGCCATTCCACTTGTTTTGGGTTGTTGGTTAGTGATATATAACCAAGGTTTAGTAATTTTATACCTTCCATGAATTCTTCTTGGTGAAAAAATATCAATGAAGAGTTTAATTAATAGTGAATTTTGTTATTTTTAATTTATTTACGAAATTTATTGCGAGGATTTTTGCTAGTTTGGTGAATGGCACTGATATAGATTTCCTTTTTTCTTTTGCTCACTTTGTAGATTATCATATAAGGAAAATTATCTACTTTGGCTTCCCTATATAGTGTATTTCCTCTACTCCCATAAACCTCTGGGCTCATAAGAATTTCTTCTATTTTCTCTCTTATTGACTTGAGATAACGCTCCCCTAGCCCCTTCTGCTTCTATTCGTACCAAATATATCCTTCAAAATAATCTTGTTTTACTAAAGGATGCAGGTGGTGAGTAAAACTCATACTTACTTACTTTTACTGCTTTTATATGCTTGTCTTGCATTCTCTTCCAATTCATCCAATGTAATGGCTTTTACTTTCCCACTTTCCAGCTCTTCAGTACGATTGTCCAGTTCCTTAATAAAAGCTTTATCCTCCCACCAGGCATATTCTTCAAGGGCAAAATTCTTCACGACACCTAAAACGGCTTTCTTTTGATCTGTATTTAGATAGTCCAAATAGTGCGAAATTTCTTTGTCCAGCGCTATAACTTGTTCCATAAATATATTAATTACCTTCAAATTTACTTATTTTTATCTATATCCAATCGATAAATCCATGATCAATTGATACAGTAAATCATCAATTTGCTCACCGACGGATGACTCTATACGGTTTCTGTATTTTTGCCCCACCAGGTATTGCACCTGCGTTTTGAAAAGTGTTTTATGACAGTTCAGTACACCACCCGACTTAGTGTTTTTTCTGCTTTGAACAGAATGAACAATCATAGATCTTAATCAGTCTTTAAATTATAATGATACAACATCAGCCAGGTTTGAGCTTGCAGTTTATAGCAAAAAATCAAGGCAGTCCCAAGGCGTTTGCCGGCAAGTTTTTGGGGTTGCAGTTTGCGTTTACGGGCGGCACCGCTACAGGCCTGCCCCCTGCCCGCTTTTGAAATCTTTAAGCTGTTGTAAAAATGCTTTGGGTAGGTTGCGCCATTCCACATGTCCGGCTGCTAACGCTGTGGGAATGCCAAGGGCTTCGAATGACGATTTTCCTATGATTGGGGGCTTAAGGTGCTAGGGGAGACTAAACACCTGATAGAAGTTGTGTTTGGTTTCGTGGTTCGTGAAGATCGAACCAAAACGAGGAGAGACTAGAACCGGGATAGTGAAAGACTTAAATAAGCTTACTAAGACAACATTTGCAAAATTGGTAGGACTGCTTTTGTATTGGTAGAAATCTTTATTTTTGAAAGAAAAGTATCTTAGAAAAGCGTTTATTGACGCATTTATCACAAAAAGGTAAGCCGAGCAGCTTGCCCTTTAAAATATTGGATTATGTCACTTAGCTATGTTTCTGATTTTAATGGCAATACGATTGCTGTAAAAATACCCATTGAGGAATAGAACCTTTTAAAAAAGCAATATCCGGATGTGGAAGTTATTCAGGAAGGTTTACCACAATGGCAGAAGGATGTGCTTGATAAACGCCTGCAGGCCATTGCAGACAACCCATCAAGACTAAGGCCTGTTGAAGAACTTTATGAAGCATTAGATGCGGAAGATTAACGATGCCGTATCAACTGACTTATTTTGATGAAGCCAGGCTTGATGTAAAGGAGGCTAAAGCATGGTAGTAAAAGCAACAACAGGGATTAGAAAAGCGTTTTGCATTTGCCATAAAAGCCGCCCTTAAACAACTGGTTAAAATGCTAACGGCCAACGCTGTCCGGTATAAAAATATTCGCATCGCACACCCAAAAACTTTTCCTGACGCCATCCATTACTATATTGATGATGCCGCCGGCTACATTGTGATTGTAGCAATTGTATATGCTGCAAGGAATCCCGATGTATCGCAGGGACGTATATAAAAAATCCTGACGAATGCCAGAATTTTATAAGTTTTACAACATTGTTGCCATACTCACGGTAAAGAGGATCCACACTCAAAAACCTCCCCAGCCGTGGATCATAGATCCTCATTCCATAATCCTGCTGATTGTCAGCACCCTTAACCTCATTATCATTCTCTTTGCCATTAAACCCATACCGATAACAAACAGCTTTGCTCAATCAATCACAGGCAACTAAATGGCATCGTAGCCGAGGCCAAACACCATTTGCAGTGGCCTGACCCATCGTACTTGCTGCACCTATGGCGGCTGTCTTCACAAAAACTAATCGTATTAAAAATAGGCAGGCTGATCGTATTGGTAAAATGTAGAAACATAAGTAAAGGAAATTTTTGCCTGCTCACACCTTGGCAAGCTTTGCTGGATTTTTAAAATAAATTACGTAGCGGCACAGGTCAGAGGCCATGCGCCAGAATACAAATACAGACCTGCGCCAGATGGAGCAAGAATGCAAATACAGGCATGCGCCAGATCGGTTGATTACAAGAAAGTTTCAATAATAAAATAGCAGATTGACTTTTCTTCACAATACATAATCAAAACTCTCCCATCCCAATAGTCTTTAAAAGACCCAACAATCTTTTTTGAGTGACTATCATATAAGTAAGCATACAAAGTTGGATTATTGCATTCTGATGGCTTCCACCATTTATAACTATAAGGTTTAGCAAAATCTCGCAGTTCTGTGCTGGTTAATATATTTATTATTTGTTGATCCTTATTGGAAATGTTTAATAAAGAATCATTTCCAGCTTGTATTTTAACTTCTTTGACCCAATTGTTAAAATTTTTTTTAGAAATCGAAAATGAAACAAAAAATATACATGGCTTTTCGTAGCTATGATCAAGGCACCCAAAGGCAGAATTAAAAGATGAAACACCATTTGGTAAATTAATTCTCAAATATTTTTTAATTCGTTCAATATTATTCTTTTCGTTTTCAATTCCTTCGACACAAGAGACGAAACTATTTGAGAAAATCAAAAATATAATGAGCGTGATAAAGCAATTTCTTTTCATCTAATTATTTGAGGGTTATATCAACTTTTTTTCTTTTTCACTTCACTAGTTGATTTTCCTGTTCTTTTTACTTCTTTTGTTTCCTTTGAATTTGAAGCACCTAGCCTGTTTGGAACATCTGCTTGCGATTTCCCATCGAACCAATCAAAAAAATCAGTTTGTTCTTGTTTAACGTCTATCTATTCAGAAATCACTTGAAACGGAGTTCATGGCAGATATTTGTTTGCAAAATCGGTTTGAAAATCTCCCCAATCATTTCTTTCCAAGTCTCCCGGTCTAGCAGGATATGTCTTAAAGTCATATGTATCCACAAATCTCATTTTGCCTTCAAAATTCCACTTTTGGTCATTGGTTTTGTCCTTTGTAATCACTCCTTCCAATTCAATTGTAAATCGACCCAATGTACCCGCTAGACCTGCGCCGCCCGAAATAGAATAGCATTGAGGAAGTGCTTTGCTCTCTCCCTTTTTAACCGAAGCAAGAAAGTCTGATGTCTTTTTTATATCATTTGGAGCTCCGCCATGCAGGCCTGTTTTGTAAACATGTAAATCAGCGGTTTCTTTCGAATTCAAAACATACGATTTGCCACCTCCCAAAGAGTAATTATTGATAAACTTTTTAGGAAGGCTTTCAGTAAATACAGCATTGAATGCGGTTACGGTGACATTATTTATAATTTTGCCGGCGGTCTCTCGTGATACAACCATTCCATGTCCATTGATGCATGTTGCAACAAATCCTTCAAGTCCGTCTAAATCAATAGACGCAATAGGCGAATTACTTGCAAATTAATATGGGGTCAACTCAGTATATTTTCTTGTCAACGGATCCACACTCAAAAACCTTCCCACCCTCGGGTCATAAATCCTCATCCCATAATCCTGCTGATTCCCACTACCCTTTACCTAATTATCATTCTCTTTGCCATTAAACCCATACCTGTAAGCACACGACTGATACCACCTTCCCGGCATGATCATACTCTCTACGGTCGTAGAGACAAGCAACGAATAATAATCCTGCGCATTATGCACCACCGCATGATAACGGCTCACCAAGGCGGGGTTACCCGCATTTATGGTCGACCGCCTGCGGTCGCTAACCGTTATCAAAACACCTGTCCTGCCCATGCGGGGTTTCCCAGATGGTTACTCAGTTCAAAGATCTTATTGCCACAATATACGGGCTTTACCCGACATGGTAAATACCGTTTTTACGATAACAGGCTCGGGATTTGATAAATCAACCCCACCTGATGCAACCTAATCCGGCTGCTGCCATATAAGTGTACCTCCCTTTGGCATAAGCCGGCACTATCGTTGGTATAGGTACTCATTACACCTGTCTCTACAATCGTAGAGATTACCGCTTGCATCCCGCACAGAAATGGTTTCCGCATTGTTTACTTTTTTTAGTATGCGGTTGCCACCGGCATCCCCGCACTGACGGGGCAGACGTAGCGGTAGCTGATGATAGTGCCGTTGCATTTGTAAATGCTGTCTATTTTGCCGTAGACGAACCAGGCTATGTGGGTATTACATTCGGCATTATCTCTGATGAAGTTGCATAACAAATCCTATTTGAAAAGCTTAGATTTGTAACAATAACTAAATGTTAGACCATTTGGATCCATAGTTAATTCAATTACTTTATTATACTGTTTTATCTTTTTTTTGAAGAGGCAATATGGTGCATAATTGAAACTGTTAGAAGTAATGAAATATGGCAATAAAGAGACGCAATGCTTCTATTGGGGCATCAATGTAAATCCTCCGAAAACACCCTTCATTACTCCCAAAAATAAGTTTTGGGCATAAATGAGCAGCCCGGCAATTAATTTGGATTAGAATTGATATCTTTACTTTTGCAACATTTCAAATGAGAATGGCGTATGAAATCCCAACTAACGGATATACGCCCAGCACACATGACCATATGGGGATTCCATATAGCCAAATTAAAAAAAACAATGAACATATGAAAATTTTACTGGATATACCTGATAGTAAAGCAGCTTTTTTTATGGAGTTGCTTAAAAACTTTTCATTCGTAAAAGCCCAGCCCCTTTCCGCATACAAAGCCAAAGTATTGGGAGATGTAAAAGAGGCTGTTGAAGAAATGAAACTTATTAAGGCCGGCAAATTGCAGGCTCGTAATGCGGAAGAACTGTTTAATGAGTTATAATGTAAAATCCATACCAAAGTTTGAACGGGAACTGAAGCGGCTTGCTAAAAAATATGCCTCTTTAAAAACCGAATATATAGAACTGGTAAAAAGTCTAAAGGAAGCGCCTACTGAGGGTACGCCACTTGGCAATGACTGTTATAAGATAAGGTTGGCCATTGCATCAAAAGGAAAGGGTAAAAGTGGCGGTGCAAGGGTAATAACCCATGTGCATGTAACTCAAACTAATGTTTACCTGCTTATCATTTTCGATAAGAGCGAAAAGGAGAACATATCGAATAAAGAACTGGAAATTTTGCTTCAACAAATTCCCCCCGAATAAGCTGTTATTACTCACATACATTCGAATGTCTATTGAAAAAGCCTTTCTTCATCAGAAAGCCTGCTACTCATAAAACACAAAAAGTCGCTGCGCCAGCAACGTAATCGCATTTGGCTTTACGGATCCGCTCTTCGGCTACCGATTTGGGTAGTGGTAACATTACAAGCCGAACAGGTATTTGCTTGGCACCAATAAATACCTTCATATCCACCAGTTTGCCTTTTTTTAAAAGCTTTAATAAGTCTAAATCCTTTCCAGATGGGGTTTTAAGCAATAAGCAATACCGCAATCGACTTACAAAATGCACCCCTGAGGTCAGCAGATCCTGAAAGGTTTGCAATGCAAAATACCCCAAATCTCTAATTACCAGATCTCCTTTCTTGGCAAATTGCATGATCTGGCCGCTTGCCGATTGGTCGTTGCTTGTAAATCCACTTAAGGTGAATTCATGATAATGCATTCTCTTTACATCGATAATGGTTTGTATGCGTACCTGAGATCTTTGCTTACCCCCAACGGTGCTGCCAGCATAGACACTGGCTAAGGAATCAGGTAACTTAATTA
>JBBQXO010000174.1:0-9810 GCA_038209595.1 Chitinophagales bacterium | reverse complement strand
CTCTCACATAAAGAAAAACTGCCCGCATTAAGTGCTCTAAAGTCTCCTCTTTAGAAGAGATTTAGAGGGGGTCCCACTCTAACATAAAGAAAAACTGCCCGCATTAAGTGCTCTAAAGTCTCCTCTTGAGGGGAGATTTAGAGGGGTCCCATCTTCGACATATAAGTTGATAAATCCTTATCTCCCCTTCCACTCAGGCAAATCACCACCCGGTCATCGGGTGCAAATTTCCGATCGTTCAGGATGGCGAAGGCATGCGCCGTTTCCAGTGCAGGAATGATGCCTTCCGTGCGGCTTACATGAAAAGCGGCTTCCATGGCTTCATCGTCGGTGGCGCTCATAAACGTACCCCTGCCGCTATCGTACAAATGCGCATGCATAGGCCCGATACCGGGATAATCCAAACCGGCTGAAATGCTATGCGGCTCCGTCACCTGTCCATCCTCGGTTTGCATAAGCAAGCTTTTACTGCCATGCAAAATACCGGGTTTGCCAAGTTGCGTAGTAGCCGCACTCATACCGCTGTTAATACCATGACCGGCAGCTTCCACTGCTATCAGTTCCACAGAAGGTTCATCGAGGAAATGGTAAAAAGCACCCGCTGCATTGCTTCCGCCGCCTACACAGGCAATTACATGAGTAGGCAGATCGAAACCTGTTTTTTCAAGCAGTTGTGTTTTTATTTCGGCACTGATCACACTTTGAAAACGTGCGACCATATCCGGGTAAGGGTGCGGGCCCACAACACTACCAATAATATAATGGGTGTTGTGTGGATGGTTGATCCAATCACGGATGGCCTCATTGGTAGCATCCTTCAGGGTTTTGCTGCCACTTACGGCAGGTACCACCGTGGCACCGAGCATCTTCATCCGCGCTACATTGGGTGCCTGACGTTCAATATCCTTTTCGCCCATAAACACTATACACTCCATCCCCTTAAGCGCACATACGGTAGCCGTTGCCACACCGTGTTGTCCGGCACCTGTTTCGGCTATGATTCGTTTTTTACCCAACCTTCTTGCCAGCAGGATCTGACCAATGGTATTGTTTATTTTATGTGCACCGGTATGGCAAAGGTCTTCCCGCTTCAACCATATTTGGGTGCCATATTGTTTGCTCAGCCGCTGTGCATAAAAAAGCGGGGTAGGCCGACCCACATAGTCGCGGAGCAACTGATCAAATTCCTCTCTGAATGCCGGCTCGGACATAATCTCGAGGTACCGGGTTCGCAACTCTTCCACATTACGCTGCAACATTTCGGGGATATAAGCTCCTCCAAAACGACCATAGTAGCCCTGTTGAGTGGGCTGACTAAATTTCATGATTTCCGTTTCCATCTTCACTTGAGTTGATTTATAAAATCTTCAATCTTTTTCAAATCCTTTACACCAGGTGCTGTTTCAAATTTACTGTTGATGTCCAGTGAAAAAAGAGCCTTACCAGCTGTCGAATCGGCAAAATCCTTTACCGAATCCACATCGTCGGGACCAATACCACCACTCAGAAAATAAGGTTTTCCAATGGGTACCTCCTTCAGGATATCCCAATTGAATTTATGACCCGTTCCTCCAAAGCCAGCACCTGCCGTATCAAACAAAAACATATCGCATACATTCATATACTCCCTGATTTTCCAGGCAATATTGTCCTGCTCCCCAATCCGGAAAACTTTCACCACAGAAATATAATCGGCTATCCTTTCACAGTATTTTGGAGTTTCATCACCATGCAATTGCACCAGGTGCAAACGGCATTCGTCCACCATATGCAATACATCTTCCGCATTGGCATTTACAAACACCCCGACCTTATTAATGTTCTTGAAACCCTTAATCTGCTGTGTGGTCATATGCCTGAGTACATACCGGGGGCTTTTCGGGTAAAAAATAAATCCCGAAAAAGCCACCCCCATTTCTTCGAGGGCCTCCACCTGACCCGATTGGGTCATACCGCATACTTTCAATCTCATAATCTGCCGTTTGAACCCGCCTTAGCCAATAACGCTTGCTGCAACTGAACAGCAAATTGTTCGAAGGCAGTTGCCGGGTCCTTTTGTTTCATAAAAAATTCTCCCATCAAAAGCGAATCAAATCCACTATTTCTTAGCTCCAACGCAATTTCCAAAGAATGAATCCCACTCTCCGCCACTTTTACCAGATGTACAGGCAACAAATGCTGTAAACGGATACTTTGTTCGATATTGACTTCAAAATTTTTCAGATTCCGGTTATTGATGCCCACGAGGTCAACCCCCTCCACTACATGATTTATTTCGCTTTCCTCATGTATTTCAAGCAAAACCTCCAACCCTAAATCATGCGCTTCACTAGCCAGTTTTTTAACCTCATCAGGTTGCAGGATGGCGGCAATCAAAAGAATAAAGTCGGCTCCTGCAGCTTTTGCTTCATGAATCTGATAGGCATCAATCACAAAATCCTTACGCAATAAGGGCAGATCCGAAAAACCCCGCGCCATACCCAAATCGTGTAGCGAACCTCCAAAATAGTCGGTATCGGTAAGCACCGAAATAGCTGCCGCTCCCCCCTTTTGATAACCTTCTACCACATCGGCAAGCGAGGCATCCTGATTGATCCATCCCTTTGAAGGAGAACGTCTTTTAAATTCAGCAATAATCCCGGTGTTATCCCCCGAACGAATACTTTGTACCGCCGAAATACAGGCTCGGTTGTAAAAAGGAAAATTACGGAAAGCTTCCACAGGATGGATTTCCCGGGCTCTCTCCACTTCCCCCTTTTTGGTTTCTACTATTTTTTCCAGAATATTGATCATTGCATTTCCATTAATTGTTTAAGTGCCTGATGCGCTTTGCCGCTTTCCAGACTTTCTACAGCGGCGAGGTAGGCTGCTTCATAATTACTATACTTGCCGGTTACATGCAAGGCAATAGCTGCGTTGGCAATCACCACTGCATTTTGCGCCCAGGTACCATCGCCCTTAATTATTTTTTTAAAAATCCGGGCGGCATCTTCTACCGAATCGCCCCCACGTAAATCAGCTTCTGATACCAGCCTTTTACCTAACTGCTCTGGCGTCATTATTTTTTCACCATCCCGGGTAATCACCTTTGTGTCATTGGTAAGCGATATCTCATCATAACCATCCAGGCTATGGATGATGGTATAGGCCTTATTTTTTTTCTGCAACAGGTAGTTGTATATCCTGCCCATCTCCTGAGAAAATACTCCAACGATCTGATAGGAAGGATTGGCGGGATTTACCATGGGTCCAAGCATGTTAAAAAAAGTACGTACCCCCAAATTTTTTCTTATCGGTGCCACAATTTTTAAAGCCGGATGAAAAAGCGGGGCATGCATAAAAGTGATACCCGCCGATTCCACTTCGTGTTGAATTTTAGAAAGATTGTTACTGAAATGGTACCCCATGGCCTCCATCACATTGCTAGAACCACTGATTGTGGAAGCACCGTAATTGCCATGTTTGGCAACTTTATGCCCGGCACCGGCTACTACAAAACAAGCCAGGGTCGATATATTAAAAGTATTTTTCCCATCTCCACCGGTACCTACAATATCAACGGTATCGGGATCTTCAAGTTCTACCATCAGGCATAGTTCCATCAGTGCCTCTGCAAAACCCTGCAGTTCATCGATGGTAACGCTCCGCATCAGGTAAACGGTTATAAAGGAAGCGATCTCATGCTCATTGTAAATACCTTTTCCAATATCCAGTAACACTTCCTTTGCCTTTTGTTTGGTAAGGGCCTTGTATTCAAAAAGGTCTTTAAGAACTCTTTTCATAAGTATTTTTTTAATGCGGTTTTTGATTTTGTTATCAGGTATTTCCGTTTTATGGAACTTTTTAAGGGTTCCTTAGTAAAATATGGTGCTTTCTGAATACCCATTATTGCTATTTCTTAAACCTCGATCAATCAGGCGGAAGGAGCCATCCACCGTATACCTTTGACAAGGTAAAAAACCAATAACAATACCCAAACGTTCAAAACAGCCGTTTTAATCTTTCAGGCCTGCTTATTGTTTCAGCCAATTACGGATGATGGTTTCTCCCAGCGGCGTCAATATGCTTTCAGGATGAAACTGCACACCCTGTACGTCAAATGTTTTATGTTGCATCGCCATTATCATCCCCTGCTCATCTTCTGCTGTAATTTCCAATGCTTCCGGCAAATCATTCCTTGCTACTACCCAACTGTGGTATCTCCCCACTTCAAACTGCTCAGGCATTCCTTCAAAGAGCGGGCTTTTAACCGCCGTTTGCAAACAAGGCAAAGCCACCCCATGAAAAACTTCTGAAAGATTGATGAGCGAGCCACCAAATGCTTCGCAAATAGCCTGATGCCCAAGACAAACCCCAAGTATGGGCTTGGTAGCTGCATATTCCCGGATGAGCGGTATCAGCAACCCCGCCTCAGAAGGCACTCCAGGACCCGGGGATAGAATGATTTTATCATACCCTTTTACTGCCTCCAACGCAATGGCATCATTCCGAAAAACCTCCACCCTGATATGGGTAATTTTTTCCACCAAATGCACCAGATTATAGGTGAAAGAATCATAATTATCAAAAACAAGAATACGCATGCTGATTATAGAATTGTTGTAATAATGAGTTATAGTTTTTCCGCAACATCAATGGCTTTGTACAAAGCCCCAAGTTTATTATTTACTTCCTGTAATTCATTTTCAGGAACACTTTTGGCTACTACCCCGGCACCGGCCTGAAGGTACAAGGTGTTACCCCGGCTCATAAAGGTACGGATCATGATGGCATGGTTAAAGTAACCATCCAGCCCAAGCATACCCACCGCCCCGCCATAAAAACCTCTTGCGGTTGGTTCCAGTTGATCAATCAATTGCATGGCTTTAAACTTGGGTGCTCCGCTTAGCGTACCCGCAGGAAAGGTATCCGCCATTATTTCAAAGGACTCCACGTCCGGTTTCACCTTTCCGGTTACTTCGCTTACAAGATGGATCACATGGCTGTAATAATGCACTTTGCGGTAACTGCTTACCGTTACTTCATCGGCATGCCGGCTCAGATCGTTCCGGGCAAGGTCTACCAGCATTACATGTTCTGCATTTTCTTTGGCATCTACTACCAGTCTTTCTGCCTCGGCTTTGTCTGTCCGCTCGTCCCCGGTACGCTTAAAAGTACCGGCAATGGGGTGTACAACCGCCTTTCCATCTTCAATAATCAACTGACTCTCCGGACTGCTGCCAAACAACCGGTAATCGCCATAATCAAAATAAAACAGGTAAGGCGAAGGATTCACACTCCGAAGCGCCCGGTATACGTTAAACTCATCCCCGGTAAACCCCTGCCCGAAACGACGGCTGAGTACGATTTGAAAAACATCTCCCCGCATACAGGCATCGATACCACTTTTTACCATTTCACGGTAATCCTCGTCACTTATATTGCTCGATACCTCTCCTTTTTTACCAAAGGGATATACCGGTACATCTTTACTTTGAATCAATGCAATAATCCGCTGCCGGTCACCCTCAATACCTTCTATCTTATTTTCGCATACATACAGCTCATCCTTAAAATGATTGATGGCGATTACATATTGATACAACCGGTATCGCAGCAAATGCGATGAGGTAGTCGAAGGCTTACTTGCATTGAATTTCAGGGTATCAAAAAACTGTACCGCATCGTAACTCGTATAGCCAAAAAAACACTGAGCTGCCCTTATAGTCTGATCGCCTGCCGATTCAAATCGTTTCAAGAAATTACCCAGCATCGGTACGAGTTCCTCTGGTTTTTTCATTTTTACCTGTTCGGGAGGTAATCCAGGGAGCTTATATTCCACCGTTTGCAAATCCTTTGCCTCAAAACCAGCTATGGCATTGATTCCAATAAAACTCCAACTGTTTTCTGCAGCATGGAAATCAGAACTTTCCAGCAAAATAGTATCCCGGAAACGATCCCGCAACCGCAGGTAAATGCCAACGGGCGTTACAATATCCGCCAGCGTTTTGTGCATTTCGGTTATAATGGTAATTTTTTTTGACATTGTTTAATGAAGTTTTGAAAAATAAAAAACCCCGACATATTCGTCGGGGCATAAAAGCAATTAGTTTGTATAAGTACATATCAAACAGCTCCGACATTACCGTTCTGTATGCCACCAAATATTATGTTGTGTTGTATTCATTTATTATTGCAAATATGAGGGACGTTATCCACACGACAAAAAAATAGTTACATTTTTCTCTAAAGGGCATCCACAGCCCTTTTTGCCATTTGAAACCTTTCTTCGTAATCACGGGATATTTCTACCCAGGGAACCGTTTGGTGAATCAGCAGATCCCGGTACATGTGGTATAATTCCTGCCGGGGTTTTTCATCGGGGTATTCCCGCATATGGTCTGAAACCCAAGGCAGATCAGGCTTACACAACATGTAAAGCGTACCGGTTGAAGCAGCAATCTCCTTCAAAATCCAGGTATGGCAGTCGCCAAAAACAAATTCGCTCCACACTTTCATAACATACTGATCGGTATCTACAAATAAAAAAGGGCTACCATTCGGTACCGAAGAGATCGTCTGCTGGGTCACTTTTTGTAAAAAATCCCTTTCCAGTTCCAGTTGGCCCCGTGCAATTTTTATCAAATCCTCAAATTTATAAGCCGTTCCATGCACATCGAGGTATTCCCGGGCATATTCCGGGCACCAAAGGGTATTATAATGATCTGCAAGCATCCGGCAAAGCGTACTTTTTCCTGTACTCTCCGGACCCAGTATCACCACTCTTTTTACCATAATAGCGAAAATAACCCTTGCCGACCAAATATCGGTTCCTTGAACCATTTTACTACCTTTATCCGGTCATGTTCCTATTGATATCTTGTAGCATTTAGTAAAGAAATCATGGAATCATGCATATTAAAAAGAAAAACCGGAATTTTAAGGAGGACTTTTAAAATATAAAAAAATGAAACAAAGTACTATGTATTTCTCCTATTTTTGAAAATTAAAATTTTTTTTATTTTGACATTTCCATAAACAGCAGCACAATCCTTCTTAGCGGGAAGCATACATTATCCATCTAAAGACCGTCTACCAATAGGCAGGTCAAGCTACCGATAGAAAGGGCGGACGGTTCAAAAGATCAATTTAGAACCTGCTTGCCAACAGGCAGGTTCTATCACTGCAAAGGTCACGACAGGTGTGGCAAATAAAAATTAATTATATGAAAATAATAAAATACTTTTTGATAATTATGGGACTGATTGGAATAATTTTTTCGATTGCCAATTCTTTTATTGAAGGTTCAATACGTCCCAATTTATGGGTTTTTGCAATCTGTGGATTTATAATTTGGTTCGCCTACGATATAAGTTCTTCAAAAGAAATTGACAACCAGTAATTATATGTAATTTTTTAATAATTTAATTTTTTATTTTTAAATAATTGGATAAAAAAATATGGTATAACATAACGTAAAAATAAAATGTTTTCAATAGTTTTTATCAAATGGTAAACTCAATTTCCACTTCAACAAATAGAATTATAACAGAGTGGAATATATAGTATAAGATGTAAAATTTTACTTATATGGAAAAACAAATGCGAACACCTTCCATATACTATAGCCTGGTATGGGTTATCCTGCAAAATACTTGCAATTTTTTAAAAGACAATTTTTATGAAAGGATTTCGTGCCATATCATATTAAATTTTATCTGTATAAACGTTTTGCTTGGCTGCTTTTTTTTGCAACCAGTCTTTGCGCAGGAAACCGACTTAAAGCCGGGTATCCCGCAATGTGCCGCAATCCGCGAAGTAATTTTTAGCGCCAGCGAAAAACAATTTGATAACCTGATGCTCGACGAGGGCCGTGGCAGCCATGGCTATCAGGTACGGGGTAGTTGGCGTTTCGAAACGGTACAGTACCCATCGCTGTTGCCATGGCCCGGTGCAACCCGAACCTATATCGATAACAGTGAAGAAAGTACCGATAGCTCCAAAAAAATCATTCGACAATATGTGGCAGAATTTGCTAAAATAACACAGGAAGCAGCCGCTATTCAAAAATACAAAGCACTAAATGCACAGGTTGCCGAGTGCCGGCTTCCGCTTGGAGACTCCAATATTATGGTACTGAAACCCATTCCGCTTGATAAAATAAAAGGGGATTTACCAGTAGCAGCCATTGATGCCACGCTTTACCCGGTCACCATTATAGCGGGTACGGAAGCAAGCCCCGGTCAGGAGGTGGTCATTATGACTGCCTACGAAAAGATTGGAAGATACTACAGCGCTTATATGATTGTAGAATACAGGCTGCAGCAAGACTGGACGCCTCATATACAGGCAGCCACCCGATAACGACGTTTCCACTCTATCAGCCCCGCCACCGCAAGCATCAGCAGCACCACAAATTGAATACTGGTGAATACATAGCCCTTTACAAACCAAAGCGGTATGGATGCGACATTGGTAGCAATCCACCAATACCAACTCTCAATTTTTTTTCGTGCCATCAGCCACATACCAGTATAGGCGGTACCGCTTGCAAAAGCATCCGCCCAGGGTATGGCATCCGGGGCAAACTCCTTTTGCAAAAATTGTAATACAAAAAAGATAAGCGCGTAAAAGAACCCAAAAAATAGAAACTGATGCAACAACTCCTTTCCGGAACTCGGACTGATATGCAGCACTACCTTTTTATGGTCATCCTTGCGGCTCCACATCCACCAGCCATAAATGCTCATTACCGTATAGTAAAAATTTACGCTTGCTTCGCCAAATAAGGATCCTTTAATGCTTAAATATATAAACAATAGGGTATTCACCAACCCTGTAGGGTAAACCCATATATTTTCTTTACGTGAAAAAAATACACTGATAATACCCGCCATCACAGCAATAAATTCCAGAGGTCCTGTAGCTTTTAAACCCACTAAAAACTGTTCCCAGATATCCTGCATGCCGCAAAGGAAAATGAAATAAAACCAATGAACCAAAAAAGAAAACAGGCTGCCCGCTATAGTTTCGCAGATTGACGGCTAACGGGCTTCCAACCCGCTTTTCGTTTTACAAAAACCTCTGTATAAACAAGTATCATATCAAAAGACTTACTTTCTACGCTTCCTTCAAACCGTCCTTTGCCGGTTACAATTACCATACTTTCAAAATGTCTTGCCTGCTATTCGGTTATGGTAATATTTTTGTACACCAATTTTTTGGTTGCAAGATCTGTTGCTACTTCGTCTGCTTTTTGAATCCAGCCATTGCTGTGTTGGGCGTCACCATTCTGCACTTACCCTTTGAACGAAATTTTTTACATTTGAACTATGCAAGTACAAGTGGACATAGAGTTTGAGCAATTGGTAAAAATCGTAAAGACTTTACCAACAGGAAAACTTAGGCAACTCAAAGCCGAAATTGAGAAGGAAACAACAAAAGAAAGGAGTAAGACTGGTTTAAAATCACTTCTTTTAAAAGGCTCGGTGGCAACAAAGAAACAATTAGAAAACATTGAAAATAATAGAAAATCAATCAATGGCGGACAAGTAATTTTAGTTGACACATCCATTCTAATTGACTATTATCGCAAGACAAACAAAGACAATTCTGCTTAGATTAGACTTATTTGACAGAGGCTATAAATTTTCGGTTTCTGCTATCACGAAATACGAATTATATTCAGGAGCGACACAAAGCCAAATTGAGTTTTGGAACAGTATATTGGTGGCCATCCCAGTTATTCCACTTGATGAAAATTGTGTTGATAAAGCCGTTCAGATTAATTTTGCCCTCAAGCGAAAAAGAAAATAAATGGACCTTGAAGAC
>JBBQXO010000173.1:0-10200 GCA_038209595.1 Chitinophagales bacterium | reverse complement strand
CCCTTTGCGCTCTTTACAATATATTTCCATTGCGCTCTTTGCCGTAAAATTTTCCCTTCGCATACTTTGAAGTAAATTTATCAGTCCCCACAATTTGCGGTAAATTTTCCCCTTCGTACCCTTTGCGATAAAATATTCCATATATGCTAATTGCCCTGTATTTCCTTTGCGGTAAATCTATCCCTTTGCGCTCTTTACAATATATTTCCATTGCGCTCTTTGCCGTAAAATTTTCCCTTCGCATACTTTGAAGTAAATTTATCAGTCCCCACAATTTGCGGTAAATTTTCCCCTTCGTACCCTTTGCGGTAAAATATTCCATTTGTGTTCATTGCCCTGCTGTTGCTTTGCATCCTTTGCGGCAAACCTCCTATTTTGCACCCTTAGCTGTAAATTTTCCCTTTGCATTCTTTGCGATGCATTTCCTTAGCGATCTTAGCGGTAAATCTTTCAGTTTCCTTAGCGTTCCTTGCGGTTATCTTTCATTTCCATTTACCTCCCTTACACTGTATTCCCTTTCGGTTCTTTGCGATAAAATTTAATTTCCACCAATGCCCATTGAGATGTATTTCCTTTGCGTCCTTTGCGGTAAATCTTTCATTTCCATTTGCGTTCTTTGCGGTTAAAATTTCCTTGGTGTTCTTTGCGGTAAATCTTTCATTTCCATTTGCGTCCTTTGCGGTAAATCTTTCATTTCCATTTACCTCCCTTACCCTGTATTCCCTTTGCGTCCTTTGCGATAAAATTTAATTTCCACCAATGCCCATTGAGATGTATTTCCTTTGCGTTCTTTGCGGTTTTCTTTCATTTCCATTTACCTCCCTTACCCTGTATTCCCTTTGCGTTCTTTGCGTTTATCTTTCATTTCCCTTTGCGTTCTTTACGTTTAAAATTTCCTTTGCGTCCTTTGCGGTAAAATTTTCATTTCCATTTGCGTTCCTTGCGGTTATCTTTCATTTCCATTTGCTTTCTTTGCGTTTAAAATTTCCTTTGTGTTCTTTGCGGTAAAATTTTCATTTCTATTTGCGTTCTTTGCGGTTATCTTTCATTTCCTTTGCGTTCTTTGCGTTTATCTTTCATTTCCCTTTGCGTTCTTTGCGTTTAAAATTTCCTTTAAGTTCCTTGCGGTAAATCTTTCATTTCCATTGGTGTTCATTGCGTTTAAATTGTCTGACACTTCTTTCTGATCAATACCTACAAAACCAGCCTCCATATAAAATCGCAAACCCAAATTGCCCCTATCCGCTGAACCTCCTTATCCGGCGCGCTGCCGATATCCTGATAAACTAAAATACGCCACTTTGTCATCCCTACACCAAAAAACTGCCACAAAGTCTGCACTCAATCCGTGGCTCGACTTTTCGTATTCATTATTAGTATTTTATTTCATCATTTAAATTCAAAAAAACATGAACTACAATCAGTCATGCGCCGCAAAAGGCAACAACTACGGAAATGCCGGAAGACCGTCATTTATCCGCTCCATGCAAAGGGCTTCGGTAAACGTTTACAAAACAGAAAACAGCTATGTGATGCTCGTTTTTGCACCGGGTCGAATCAAAGAACATTTCCAGCTTAATATGACTGGGAATGATCTGATGATCTCTTACACGCCTCCCGAAGGTTTTCCTCGCCCTGAATGGATTCAGCGTGAATACAGCCGGGGAGGTTTCAAAAGAACCTTTGCCATCGACGAAAACATCGACACCACCCAAATCACGGCGAAATATGCCGATGGGGTGCTCGAGGTAACGCTGCCATTGCGGGCAGAAAAAGAAAGCCCAAAAACAGCTATTACCATTCAGTAAAAAGTTTTAAAATTAAAAGGGCGAAGAGCGGGCTATATGCCCGCTCTTTTTTTTGGCAATCTCTTCGGGTCAATTGGCTTCATTAATTCACCTTATGTCGATCGGCTGCTTTTACAAATTTCACTGCATGCAGTTTTAGAGAAATTTATTTGCCGGTACTCAAAAGGAAAAATCAAATCGTTCCTTACATTTTGCTCCCAAATAGCTTCCCTTGGGTTAAATTACTGCTTTATCCTTGCCAAATGCCATATTTCGCGCCCCATTCAACCGGTATTTCGCCCTTTAAACATGCCATTCCCTTACCTTTGCGGCTCTAAAAAAATTAAAGAATTTCCATGGGTTTTGATCGGAATACAATTATAGGCTTCGTGCTACTCGGACTTTTGTTAATGGGTTATTTTTGGTATACCTCTTCCAACCAAAAGGAATTCGCTGCCATCAAGCAGCGCGAACAGGATAGCATCAATGCCCTGAAACCCAAAGTAGATACCGCCCAATGGCAGGCGGATTCAGCAAGGCTTGCACAGGCAATCGACTCTGCTGCTGCGGGAGATCTTGCCAATGCCGCCACCGGAGAGGAGACTTTTACCACTATCGAGAGCAACCTGATGGTACTGACCTTTAGTAATAAAGGAGGCTGGCTGAAAACTGTACAACTGAAAAATTACAAAGGACCGGACAGCAATATGGTGAAAATGGGGGGCGAAAAAACCAACACTTTCAGCTACAATATCAATACGAGTGCCAACCAAAGCACCGAAACTGCTAAATTATATTTCAATCCGGCTGTCGTGGCCAAATCAGCCGATGGAACCCAAACCATTAGCTTTCAGATGGCTACGGCAAATGGCAAATCCATTAGCCATGCTTTTGCCATCCGACCTAACGATTACATGATTGATGCTTCCATTGATCTGAACGGTGCCGATCAGATGATTGGACAGCAGATGATGAACCTTCGCTGGAATATACAGGGACACCGGCAGCAAATGGATGTTAAATATGAGCGGTCACAAACAAAACTCGTGTACAGAACCGAAGGCGAATATGATTACAATACCGCTATTACCGGGGCAGAAGAAACCATTACCACCCCCACCGATTGGATTGGCTTAAAGCAACAGTTTTTCAATGCTACCTTATTATCTACCAATCCTTTTGCTAACGTTAAGGCAGTTATTACCGTTCCCGACGATTCTATAAAAGTAGAAGTAGCCACTATGACCATCAATGCTCAACTCCCTATTGCAGCGGGCAGTAAAGCCGTTATCCCTATGCGGATATATATTGGTCCCAACGATTACTATATCCTGAAAAAATACAATAATGATATGCATAATATCGTGGACCTCGGTAGCGGTATTTTTGCTTTTGTTAAATGGATTAACCGTGGGTTGGTATTGCCTGTGTTCGAATTCCTGACCAAAATAATAGGCAATGGGCAACTTGGATGGGCCATTCTTATATTAACCATATTAATCCGCCTTGGCATAGCACCGCTTACCTATTCAAGTTACCTCAGTGGAGCTAAAATGAAAGCACTTCGGCCCGAGATAGAGGCTATGAAGAAAAGAGTAGGCGACGATCAGCAGGCACAAAGCGTGGAGCAAATGAAGCTTTTCAAGGAAGCAGGGGTCAATCCGCTCGGAGGTTGTATACCGGCAGTCTTGCAGATTCCCATTTTCTTTGCCTTGTTCAGTTTTTTCAACAGCAATATTGATCTGCGCGGGGTTCCATTTCTTTGGGCCAACGATCTGAGTAGCTACGATTCAGTCCTGAATTTTAGTTTTGAAATACCTTTTTACGGCAACCACGTAAGTCTATTTACCATCACAGCCTGTATTACAAGCTTCTTTATCAGTTGGTACAGCATGTCTACCACACCCGATACCGGAAATCCGGTCATGAAGTACATGCCCTATATTTTTCCCTTCTTCATGTTGTTCATTTTCAATAAAATGCCTTCAGCGCTTACCTGGTACTATACTGTATCCAACCTCATTACGCTTCTTCTTCAGTTTGTAATTCAGACTTATATTATAGATCATAAAAAAGTCCTGGCAAAAATCCAGAGCAATAAAGCCAAGCCGAAAACCAAAAGCAAATGGCAGGAAAGATTGGAGGCTATGCAGGAGACCCAGAAAAAAGTAGAGCAGATGAAGAAAAAGACGGGTGGCAAAAAATAATCTGCACCGCCATGAGGAAAACACTAACGATAGGATTTTTCTTTTTTACCGCAGTGAAAGGCTTTGGGCAGATAACCAATCAAAGGATCCTATCCGAGGCGAGGATAGAATACAATGTTGAATTGATGGCATTGGAAGGGCCTGATAAAGGCAAGGTGCCCACTGCACTAAAAGGGGCAACACAAACTGTCTGGATAAAGGGCAAATCGGTTCGAGTTGATTTCAACAGCAGCCTGCGCAAACAAACCCTTTTTTATAATGGAACCGAGAAAAGCGGGGTGGTATGGAAAGAATCGGGTGACGAACAATACCTGACCCCGCTCGATGCAGTACAATGGCTTCAATATTTTAACGCAGTAGATACTTCTGCCCCTGTATTAACCGAAGAAGTACAGGTGATTAGCGGATTGATTTGCAAAAAAGCACTACTGCCCCGCAACGACACCAGTACCCTCACTCTATTTTATACAAGCCAGTACATACCGTTTACCAAAGGTTATGATCCTGCTTTTTCGGCAATCAATGGATTACCAGTGCAGTACAGCTATATAACGGACGGATATCAGGTTACTTTTACCCTGAAAATTGTAGAAATGATTCCTATTGCCGCATCTATGTTTGAAGAACCAAAATCAGGCTTCAAATTGCTGGAATACAAAAATCCCCGTAAAAACGGGGAATGAAAATTAATTATATGGTATAGAAATTTACTTAGAAGGCAATTTAAACTTCTGCATCAATGACTTTTGCTGTAAAGGATAAATAAAGATGGTATTGCCACGCTCATAAGTAACGATGGAGGATGTTGAAACAACTTTAGAGCCGGCAGAAACAGATTGTGGAGTAAGCGTTCCTTTATAGGTAGCACCAATATTCATTAGAGAACGGGGTGTCATATAGATTTTCTTCAATTCAAAGCCATTCACTTTAAGTACAACGCCCTTTTTACTTTTATCTACACCACCGCCTTTAGAAGCTTTCAGTTGGAAAGAAACGGGCAAAATGAACAGACAGGCTATTAGGAACACCTTGGCACCAACCTTCATTTTATTTGTCTGAAATTTCATTACAAGCAAAATTAAACATTAATTAAACACAATACCAAAATATTTAACGATTATTAAGCAATAATGTTGCAATTGCGTGGATAATTAATACGGATGTAAACCAAGAAAAGTTGCAATAAGGTTGTAATTTTATAAAACCTCATTTTGATATGGCAAATTTTTCAAGCAGAAAGGAAAGGGAAGAAATGGAGGAATTGCTCAGAATTTACCAAAATCTGAAGATCGGCAGGTCCTCCACATTTCTTGAAGAAGATGATTTTGACAGAATTATCAACTTCTTTGATGATAAACAGGATCTGAATGCAGCCCTTGAGGCAGCCAATCTCGGGCATGAACAGTTGCCCTACTCAGCGCATATCATGTTTAAAAAAGCCGATCTGCTGATTGCAGGCAGGCAATATCAGATCGCCCTTGACCTGCTCGATATAGCCGCCCTATACGATAGCAACGATTCCACGCTGTATATTTTAAGAACGGATGCCTACCTCGCACTCGATCGCGCCGAAGAAGCCGCCCAACAACTTGAAGCAGCACTCGAAAAATTCGAAGGCGATGACCGGGTAGAACTGTTGTTCGAATTGACAGACGTATACGATGATTACGAAGATTTTGAAAAAGTATTCGATTGTCTTGTTCTTATTTTAAAAGAAGATCCCCTCAACGAGGAAGCGCTTATAAAAATATGTTTTTGGGCCGATTTTACCGGTCGTTCGGAAGAAAGCATCCGGCTTCACCAATGGATAATCGACGAACACCCTTTCTCCGAATTGGCCTGGTTCAATCTTGCAACCGCTTTTCAGGGGCTTAAATTGTATGAAAAATCCATAGATGCCTATGGGTATGCATTGGCCATAGATGAAAAAATGGATGTTGCTTACCGCAATATGGGGGATTCCTACATCCGGCTGCACAAATACAAGGAAGCCATAGAGTGCCTGCAAAAAGTGCTGGAACTTTCAAGGCCCGAAGATGTGATACACGAAGCCATTGGACATAGCTACCACAAACTTAATAATTTTGCACAGGCCCGCTTTCATTATCGTAAAGCAAGCCACCTGAATCCCGACGACAGCCGCATCTATTATAAAATTGCCATCACCTATTGCAAAGAGGAACAATGGGGAGCCGCTGTAAAACAACTGGAAACCGCTATGCGGATTCATAAGTCCCAACCAGAGTTTAACCTGCTGATGGGCGAATGTAAAATGGAACAGGGAAAACTAAAGGAAGCTACGCAGTTTTTTTTGAATGTGATCCGGGTTCGGCCCAAAAATATATCCGGACATGAAGCACTTATACGTTGTCTTGTAAAAGCAGAAGAATTGGAGGAAGCACTGGAGCAAAGCCTACATGCAAGCGAACTGACCGCAGGAGCACCCCTGTTTACTTATTTCAGAAGTGGTATTCTTTTTTTACAGGGTCGCAGCAAAGAAGCCACACTCCAACTTGAGAAAGCACTGAAACAGAACCCAAGGTTATTTAAAAAACTCAGCGATTGGGTTCCGGGGCTTTTACAAAGACCTGCGGTAGTGGAACTACTGAGTAAATACCTGCGTAGGAAAAGCCGTGGATGATGCACCGGTGTAGCGGATACACATTACCATCTCACCATCGGAATAAACCATTTATATTTGCGCCCAATTATGACTATAGGAATAAATCAGGTACTCAGTCAAATGCCAGACCGTTTGGCTAAACCACGTATAAATGGTCTAACCATGGTAATGGACAAAGGTCTGAGTGTAGAAGAAGCACGTTTTTTTATGAGTGCCAATCATCCCCATGTAGATGTGGTAAAACTGGGGTTCGGTACTTCTTATGTAACCCCCAATCTGCGGGAAAAAATTGAACTATACCAAACTTACGATATTCCGGTATATTTCGGTGGTACGCTTTTCGAAGCTTTTATTATCCGCAATCAGTTTGAAGACTACCTGGCAGTTTGCCGCGATTATGGGATTACCTGGATGGAAGTTTCCGATGGCAGCATCGAAATTCCACATGCTGAAAAATGTGGCTATATCGAAAAAATGACCCAGTACGGGCTGGTACTCAGCGAGGTGGGCAGCAAAGATGCCGCTCATATTATTCCCCCCTACAAATGGATTGAACTGATGCGTGCCGAACTGGAATCTGGCAGCACTTATGTAATTGCCGAAGCAAGGGAAGCCGGTACGGTGGGTATTTACCGGGGCACAGGCGAGGTACGCGAAGGACTGGTACAGGAAATCCTGACACAGATACCCGGTGAAAAAATCATTTGGGAAGCACCTCAAAAGGCACAGCAACTATATTTCCTGGAACTCCTTGGCTGCAATGCCAACCTTGGCAATATTGCACCCAACGAAGTCATTCCGCTGGAGGCCATGCGTATTGGTCTTCGCGGAGATACCTTCCATTTGTTTCTCGATAAAGAAAAAGACTAATGCGTCTCTACGGCCTGATTGGATATCCGCTTACCCATTCCTTTTCGAAAAAATATTTTACCGAAAAGTTTGAAAAAGAAGCCATATCCGGTCATGCCTATGAGCTTTTCGAGCTCGACTCTATTTCTTTTCTCCCTTCCGAAGTATTGGATAAACATCCTTCGCTTTGCGGTTTAAATGTTACCATCCCCTATAAAGAGGCAGTCATATCCTTTCTCGACGATAACAGCCATTTGCCCTTGCCCGCCTGTAATTGTATAAAAATAACAAACGGAAAACTCAAGGGTTTCAACACCGATATTGTGGGCTTTGAGCAATCGCTGCGGGTATTGTGGGAACCAAAGCATACCCCGGCGTTGGTATTAGGTACCGGCGGAGCCGCCATTGCAGTATGTTATGTATTGCAAAAAATAGGTATCCCTTTCAAACAGGTAAGCCGCTCAGCTAAAAAAGCAGATCTTACCTACCTTGATCTTACCCCCGAAATAATTGATAAATACAAACTCATCATTAATTGTACCCCACTCGGCACCTACCCCAACACGGATGACATGCCCGAACTACCTATAGGTGGTATAGGTCCGAGTCACTATTTATTTGATTTGGTATACAATCCCCCGCTGACAAAATTTCTAAAAGCAGGAGAAGCGCAAGGAGCGGTGATCAAAAATGGAGCCGATATGCTGGCCATTCAGGCCGAAGAAAGCTGGCGGATTTGGAACAACGATAGCTTGTAAAAATACGAAAAGGGAAACCTGCCTATCGGCAGACAAGTTCCAAAATTGGCAATGAGCAATGGGCAATTGGCAATGGGCAATTTGCAATAATCAATAGGCAATAAGCAATAGGCAATTGGCAATGGGAAATTGCTTATTGTCTGTAAGACAAATTCCAAATTCAAAAAAGTGTGCACAAACAATAAACTAATAATCCTGCATAGGGCGAAAGCAACTAAATACAAAACCAATGCGCAGGAGGCGGTAGCAACTAAACAAAAAAAATACGCCGCGAACCGGAACAATAAATACTAAACAAAAAATAACCATCCCGCATTGGGCGGGAGTAACCAAACCACAAACTAAATAAAACCATCCCGCATGAGGCGGGAGCAACCAAACAAAAAAAACTAGGTCGTTGGGCGAAGCGAGACTCCTCGTTCCTCGGAGTGACGGCTCTGGTGGGCAATCCCGCAAAAGGCGGGAGCAACCAAAATAAAAAACAAATACGCCGCGAACCGGAACAATAAATACTAAACCATCCCGCATGAGGCGGGAGCAACCAAACAAAAAACAACCATCCCGCATTGGGCGGGAGTAACCAAACCACAAACAAAAAAAACATCCCGCATGAGGCGGGAGCAACCAAACAAAAAAAACAAACCCTGATCATGCCAATTCTTTGAGCCAGGGTAGACTCCTCGTTCCTCGGAGTGACGGCACTGGAGAGCCAAACCTACCTTTTGGCAAACAGGTTCCCAAACAAAAAATAACCATCTCGCATAGGGCGGGAACATCCAAACCACAAACGAAAAACAACCATCCCGCATTGGGCGGGAGTAACCAAACCACAAACAAAAAATAACCATCCCGCATGAGGCGGGAGCAGCCAAACAAAAACAACTACAAATAAAAAATAAAATATGAAAAAACAACAAATTCAATCGGAAGTATGACTGGATGATTTATTTTTAGCATATAATTCTCTCAAGGATACAAAATTAAATGCTTAAACCCAGCTCAGGAAGCTGCTTTTGACAGCCTCATCAGAAATCAGAATAAGCTGCAGGATGGGTTAGGATAATCTCGCTCTTTGAGACATTGTGCTGATATTCTGCTTTGGTGGAAAGTTCTTTCCATACAGGATCATTACGAAATATCTCCCAATGTGCATTTCGATCATTCATATTATTAAAGCTTGTAATGTACATTAGATTGGGCATTTTTGCACCAACAACCACCTCACCATAAAAAATGGCATTAAAACCGAGGCTTTTAAACAAGGCCACTTCGCCACCTTCATTAAACATTTCCACCTTGTTTTTAAACAGGTTGTCGGATGCGCTTTCATAACTACGCAATTCATATACCCGCTCAGACAACGGGGCAGTAAGTATAGGCAGTTCCAAAGTGGGTGCCATAGAAAAAGCTTTCATCAAAGTAATTGTTTTTCGATTATAAGCAGCATGATCAAAAGGAGCGCCTAAAAAAGCAGCGGCACGCCCCCTATAATCAAGGTTGGTTTGTAGTTTTTCACTTATTTCTCTTACCTGTTTCCAACTACTAAAAGCGATTACAACATATACGACCTTACTCGAAGTTGTATCATTGGCAATGGGTTTAAAAACTCCAATATTTTTTAACCCATATCCATGAAGTGCAGGTAAATAGGCCTTCCCAAGGTATTGATCTATTACAGCCTCTTGTTGTGGCGTAGAAAAATAATAGGTTTCAAGCTGATAATACATCTGTTTCGTTTTGCCTTTGGCATAGGATGAAACAGAAAAAAGCAGACAAAGGGCAATACTTGTGAAAATGGCTTTTAATCGCATAAAGAAAAATATTAAACTTTGAAACTAATGAAAGTGGGCTCCCGGAAGATAATACAGATTCCAAAGAATAAAAATTCCAAGAGGAAAATTCCAAAGAAACAAATGCCAAACCTGTCCCGCCTGATGGGAAGTTCCAAAATTGGCAATGAGCAATTGGCAATGGGC
>JBBQXO010000172.1:0-10224 GCA_038209595.1 Chitinophagales bacterium | reverse complement strand
CCGTAAACTCTCCTTACAAAATGGAAGATAACGCTAATTACGATTGTACGCTATAAGGATTGATGAAAACTGTTTTATCATTACAAGGGGTGCCATCAAACTTACCTAACTTATGCAAGACAGGCCACATACGCACGGAGAAGTAGGAAAAGTATTTGAAGGCAGAACATATTTAATGAAGATTCGTTTTTTGAATGCATAGCGAGCTTAGATTCAATAAAAAAATGACAAAAAAAGAAAAATTTCTACAATTGGTTTCTAATCAGAAAACCGAAACGCTTGCAAGAGTGAAGGAAAGAAAACAGAACAGGGCTTTTATACGCCGTTCACAGGAAATTGCATTAGCTATACTTGACAAAATAGCTATATTGCAATGGAGTCAGAGAAGGCTTGCGGAAGAAATGAGGGTTTCGCCACAATTGGTAAATAAATGGGTTAGGGGTGGTGAAAATTTTACCTTGGAAACATTGATAAATTTAGAAGCCATTTTGAATACTACCTTGTTTATCGTTCCGCAGCAGGAACCGAAATTTCAGGCGGATACTATGGCAATCGATTAGCTGATTTCAAATTAACTACGCTTGGTAATCCTCCAGTTTTAGACCCGCCCTGAATAAAGTAGTGATCATCAAAGTAGATAGTGAATTAGCGGAAGTGAAATATAGAGACTAAAGAGGATGAATAATTTTTTTGAAGCACTCGTAAAATAGCTGGATGAAACGCCTCGGGATATAATTCTGGAGGTTTAGGAAAAAAGTAGTCATTTGGATAGGTACGCATATATAATGGCTAAATTTTTCAGCGAAAAGCAAAACGATAAATTCCCTGCTGATAAAAGCTATGGATTCTTACTTACCGAAAACAGTGTTTTGTTATTTACCGATTACAATTACTTGAATAAATATTAAACAATTGCTTCCCAAAGTATCTCCACCGGATGCAAAGCCTTTCTTCCCGTACCATCTTTTACCTGATGCCGGCAGCTTGTACCCGGAGCTGCAATCAGGGTATTTGTATCAGCCTTGCGCACTGCTGGCAGCAACACCAATTCGCCAATTTGCATACTCAGGTCATAATGCTCTTTTTCGTAGCCAAAACTACCCGCCATACCGCAGCACCCACTAGGAATTACTTCTACCGAATAATTTTCAGGTAAAGTGAGGGCATCAACCGTGGATTGTAAAGAGCCTACCGCTTTTTGCTGACAGTGGCCATGCAACAATATTTTTTGGGAAGACTTCTTGAAAAGTCCGGCATCAATATGTCCTTTGGCTTTTTCGCGAACCAAAAATTCTTCGATGGTGAAACTGTTTACAGCCAGGTTTTTGGCTTGCTCAATAAGCGATTCGGAACACAATTCGGGGTATTCATCCCGGAAGGTCAGGATAGCGGAAGGCTCAATTCCCACCAACGGGTGGTCGGGATCTATCAACGGGGCCAACGTGGCAATATTCTGATCAATGATTTTTTTTGCCTGTTTAAGCATACCCTTACTCAGCCAGGTACGACCGCTTTCGAGGTCGGCCACCAGCCGTACTTCGTAGCCCAGTTTTTCGAGCAGTTGCACTGTTTTTATGCCTATTTGGGTATCGTTGTAATTGGTAAACTCATCGGCGAACAGGTATACCGGGTTTAGTTGACTTGTTTCCGCTGAGGAGGCGTTTTTTTTCTTTTTTCTGTCGAACCATTTTTTCAGTGTAAATCCGTGCAGGGTAGGGAGGCTTCTATCCGGCGCAAAGCCACTTAGTTTTTTTACCAGTTTGTTGATGCCGGGTGCCGTCATGGCAAAATTGTACAAACCAGGTACCAATGCCCCTAACCGGGAAAGGTTGGTGAAATTGGCAATCATGCGGCTGCGTAACGGTACCCCATGTACGTCGTAATATTGTTGCAGAAATTCGGCTTTTAGCTTGGCCACATCTACATTGCTCGGGCATTCGCTTTTGCAGCCCTTGCAACTCAGGCAAAGATCCATCACTTCTTTAATCTCTTCCTGATCGAACCGGTTGACCTTATCGCTGCGGGTTAAAAACTCCCGAAGAATATTGGCTCTTGCCCGGGTGCTGTCTTTTTCATTGCGGGTGGCCATAAAGCTTGGACACATGGTGCCGCCACTCAGGTGGGTTTTCCGGCAATCGCCACTGCCATTGCACTGTTCAGCATGCTGCAATACATCCTGATGCCCATACCTGAAATAAGTTTTAAAAACAGGCGTTTGCTGATTTGGTTCGTACCGCAGAAAAGTGTCCATCGGCGGCGTATCCACTATTTTTCCGGGGTTAAAAATATGGTTGGGATCCCAGGTCGCTTTAATTTGCTTGAGCAGCGCATAATTTTTATCGCCAATCATTTTTGGGATAAACTCGCCGCGAAGTCTGCCATCTCCATGTTCGCCACTTAGGCTTCCATTGTATTTTTTTACCAGGACAGCTATTTCCTCTGCAATGGTTCGGAACATCGCTCTTCCTTTCTCCGTTTTCAGGTTCAGAATGGGACGCAGGTGTATTTCGCCACTACCTGCATGCGCATAATGCACGCTGTGGAGGTCATATTTTTTCAAAATTTCATTGAATTCACGGATATAAGCGGGTAGTTCCTGTACATCCACTGCGGTATCTTCTATCACCGGAACCGCTTTTTCATCTCCCGCAATGTTTCCGAGTAAGCCAAGACCGGCTTTTCGCAGGTTCCATATTTTTTTGGTATCGGCACCAAATAAAAGGGGGAAATGGTATCCAAGGCCTTCGGCACGCATCTCCTCTTCAACTTTACGGGCAATTTCTTCTACTTCTTCCCGGCTGTTTTTTGCATATTCAATTACCAGAATAGCTTGTGGATTTCCTTGTACAAAAAAGCGGTTTTTACGCTGTTCTATATTGTCTTTTGTACAGTCCAGTATGTAATGGTCAATCAACTCACTGGCAAAGGGGTGATATTTTAAAGCAATGAGGTTGGCTCTCAAAGCTTCATCGATGGAATGAAAATGGACACAAAGTAATCCGTTTTGGCTTGGAGGCAAAGGAACTATATTGAGTTTAATTTCGGTAGTGAAAGCAAGGGTTCCCTCGCTGCCCGCCAATATTGTACAAAAATTAAAATCGGATCCACCTGCTGTAAAGGGAGCTGTTTCTACGAGTAAATCAATGGCATAGCCTGTGTTACGCCTTTCCACTGTAGCCTTGGGGAATTCTTTCCTGATTTCGTCCTGATGCGCCGTATTGGAAAGCATAGACCGCATAGACTGATACAATTTGGCTTCCAAAGAATGCCCTTCGCATTTTTCATGAAATGCATCGGGCGATAAAGTGCCAAACACCACTTCCTGTCCATCGCTTAATAGTGTCTTTAACTCAAGGGTATGCTCACGGGTGCTCCGGTAAACAATACTATTGCTTCCGCAACTGTTATTGCCCACCATACCGCCAATCATAGCTCTGTTGGCTGTGCTTGTTTCGGGGCCAAAAAACAGACTATATGGTTTTAAGAAAAGGTTCAGTTCATCGCGGATTACCCCGGGTTGCACCCGTACCCAGCATTCTTTTTCGTTGATTTCCAGTATTTTATTAAAATAGCGGCTTACATCAACCACTATGCCGTTGCCCACCACTTGTCCGGCAAGCGAAGTGCCTGCAGTACGCGGAATCAGTCCAATCTTGTGGGTATTGGCAAAACCGATAAGCGTTTGTAAATCGCTAAGGGTTTTGGGAATGGCGACAGCCAAAGGCATTTCACGATAGGCGGAAGCGTCTGTAGCATAAAGCGTACGCATGGCGGTTCCTGTATGGAGTTCGCCTTGCAAAGTATGTTGTAGCCGATGTAAGTCAGCAGAAAGGTTTTCGTTCACAGTTGCAAAAATAATACAACCCTATAGTATGTAGATATTTTGTAGATCAATTTAATTATTAATCAGGTTACCTTCTATAACTTCCAAAACACCAAACTTTCCTTTACTTCCAAATTTTTTCTCTCCATCTTTTGGGTTATACACTTTCAATTTGGTAATCTTCATCGTTTTGCCATCGGGTAGGTGTACTCCCTTACTATCTGATATTATTGAGCTGATGGGATACCATTTTTGTTTTGCTAGTAAATATTCTTCTGATAGCTCAGGAGTTTTAATAACAATGCCATCATCAGCTTGCAGGGTGTGAACATTCTCACCCTTTACAAAAGTTCCATGCAAATTGTTAGCAGTTAGTGTTGTTCTACCATTTGATTTTTGTCTGTTAATTTTTGTCTCCACAATTCTTTTGTCAGAAAATTCGGGACGGTTAAATACACTACTTGAATCTTTAGTTTCAATCCACCAAACCACGAGTGCCTTTTCACTGTAATGAGCAGCTAAAGCACCTGTAAACCTATAAATTTTCTTCACCTTTCCATTATCCGTATCCGTTAACAAATTGTAGTTCATTAATTGCCCTTTTGAGTAGGTTCTAAATCCATTTAAAAATATAGCATCATCTTTTGAGTATTCCTCCTGCCAATTATTAAGGCTTATGGCCTGATAAGTCCCATTTGCCAATAATGCGTTGGACGGTTTTGGTAAACTAAAAGCCTCTGTATAGAACTCTATACTTTTCTTCGAACCTTTGTTTTTATTAGCTTGGGTTTCCAAAACAGGAAAACGATTGTGGCTTGCAAACCAGTTATTGACTTCTTCATAAGTTACGGTGTCTTCTGCCAACTTTAAAATCAGGTTTTCAGGTTTTTCCAGTATTCTCCATGGTAAATTTTCCATTCGTTTCCAATAAAGCCATCCGTTAAACAATACAAAAGTTTTATTAGCTGTATCCACTTTATTCAGAAAATCCTTTTCCATGGCCAACATCACTTTATGCTGATCAAACACGGTTCTGGATTTTTTTTCTATGCTCTTCAAAATAGTAATCGAATTATTCTTCCATTCTTTGATTTGTTCCAATGAAATTTGAACAGGTTCACTCACAGAACTTCTTCCTGATTTTTTTGGAGAGACTAAATTCACATACAATTCAGGTTGTGCAGCACTATCAATTATACTTATACCAGCCTCACCTGCAGCGAATTCTTTATTTAAAAGCTTCCATGAAAATGAAGAAATAAGTCCGGTTTGAGGTATCGGGACACCATAAAAGTATCTACCATTTTGATCTGTTAGCAAAGTGGTTAGTATTTCATCATTCAGGCTAATGCTGATTGGGAATTTAGGTACAGGTTTTCCTGTTTCTACATGAATAACTACTCCTCCAAAGTATAGGGTATCTGATTTCTCTGAATATCCTTCCTGATTGTTTTTACTTGCTGGAATTAGTGTTTCTAAATCGTTCGATAGAGGCAAAATGCGTTTTTGCATCGAATCAGGTAATTGAGCGTTAATAGTCGGGCTGCGGAAAAGCAGTGTCAAAAGGACAAAGGCAGGGGCAATAAGAAGAAACCTTGCCAATTCCAAACGTTGTGAGGGTTTTACATTCATCATTTTTATTCTTTTTTTAAGATGTGAAACACTGAATGCATTTGTAATGCTAAGAGCGGGGTTTTGCATGGTTTTCAGGAGCAACATTTGGTATGGCTTTATATCTGCACCTTGTTTTATAACTTCCCGGTCGGCAATAAATTCAAGGTTTTGGCGGATACTTTTTCTTATAAGCCACGAAAAAGGATTCCACCATGCCAATACAATCAGTATCTCCGCAAAAAACAAATCAATACTATGACGTTGACGTGTGTGTATCATTTCATGCGTTAGAATTTTTTCTAATTCATCAGAGGAATAATTTTGATTGCCTATTACAATGGTATTTGTAAACGAAAATGGAGAAAGTGGTTTGAGTACCCGGATAATTTTGCAATGGCCCACATATCCGAATAATTCTGCTCCCTTAATTATTTTATGTAAACTAAATATCGAAATTCCAAAGCGAATCAAAAGCAGTAGGGAAACAAGAATCATACTGGTTATGATTACATTTCCATTGCTCCCCGTTGATAACGTATGCTGCAAAGGGCTGATTTGCTGAAAAAGATATACATCAGGTGATACCCAATGGGAAATGCCCGGAACCTGTTCAAGCAATGAAGCAGGGGAAGGGTTTTGTTGGATGGCTGCTAAATCACTTATATCAATAAATGGCACGATAAATGAAATGAAACTATATAAGAGTAAATACCAACGGTTCCATTGAAAGAATGTGAGTTTCCGAAGGCATAGGATGTAAATTCCATATACCAAACCTAGCGATAATATTGCTTTCAGCAGATAAAGATAGAACCCTGTCATAATTAAACTATTTTAGGTAATGACCACTACTTGTTATCGTTATTTTTATTTTCAATCAGGGCTGCCAAATCGCGCAGTTCTTTTGGTGTTAAATCCTTTTCTGCTGCAAAAAAATTGACCAGATTTTTATAACTATTTCCAAAATAAGTTTCAACTACATTTTTTAAGTAGGATTTTTTGTACGCTGATTCGGTTATATTGGATTTATATAAATAGGTATTACCAATTAGCCTGCCCGTTATTAGTCCATTTCTTTCTAGCTTTTTTATGGTACTTGCCAGGGTTGTGTAGGGAGGAGGTGGTTCCATATTTCCCAGGATATCTTTTATATTCCCTTCTCCTGTAGCCCAAATTGCCTTTAACGCGTCTTCTTCTGTTATTGTTAATCGAATCATATCTACGAAGTTTTCGTAAATCTACGAAAACTTCGTAGTAATAATATTTTTTTATTTTTCATGAAAGTGTTTTTTTTGAAAATTTTAGCTTGAATTTGAATTTCAAACACAATTAATGAAAAGGTGAAAGCATTGTAGGGCTTAGAATTTCCGTGCCGACTTTGTTAATTTGGATTGGCTAAATTAGCTTCCAAGGTTTTTATTTCCAACTGTTTTCAGTGGTGCTGCTGAAAAATAAACCATTGCTGCCACCGCAATTGTTGCGCACTACGCCACCACTTGCCCGGCAAGCGAAGTGCCTGCAATACGCGGAATCAGTCCAATCTTGTGGGTATTGGCAAAACCGATCAGCTTTTGTAAATCGCTAAGGGTTTTGGGAATGGAAACAGCCTGTGGCATTTCGCGGTAGGCGGAAGCGTCTGTAGCATAAAGCGCAGGCATGGCGGTTCCTGTATGGAGTTCGCCTTGCAATTGTTACTGTAAAATGGTGAAGGCACCGGATAGTTCTTTTATCACAAAAGAGAAAATACGCTGCTAAAGAGAAAAATCGATTTCCTGATTAACGTTCATCGGCAGAAGGGCCATAAATACCGGGTACTTTTTTACCGGCGGCCCTCAGGTAAGCACTCAATTGTCCCCGGTGATGGTATAAATGATTCATCAGCAGGCTGCGTACCACCATGATTCTTGGCATGGAACCAAGAGTGTTTTCGCCATGTTTCATATGCCATTCCTGCATAAAAACAGCGTCATCGGTAGCTCCTTCGGGGCAGGCAGCGGCTTGGGCTATATTTTCTTCGAGTTTGGCTTTCAGGGAATCTACACTGCTGATATCGCCTTTGTCGTAGGTATAAGTGGCAAAATCGAGTGCGTCTGATTCGAAGGCAGATACGTACCAATGGTAGCTCTCAGAAATATGGGCGGCAAGTTCGGCCATGGTCCATGCTTTCTCATCGGGACGATAATCAAGTACATCGTTGCTCATAGCATCAAAAAGTTTTCGGGTATTCCCGGCTTCGTGCTGGAGTTCTTGCAAAAAGGAGTTGGCAATACTCATCGTTTATATTTTTTTATGCGGGTAAAATAAGAATTAATGGAAAAACGCCAAGGGTAAAGGATGTTATTTTTTGAAGAGCCAGTGCTTTTTATGGGAACCTTACGTGAGAGGCAAAAAACAAGAGGAAGCAAGGGATTAGGGAATATGCTAAAAGACGGGTTGAGGCGTATATATTATAAGGAGGTGGGAAAAGAATTTACAATTGTAAAAAACGATTTGTACAAAATCATTCAAGCAGGGTAGGTGATGTCTTGCTTTTGGTTGTTGGTTTTGTGTGACCACGTAACGACTCCAATCTATAATCTTCACATATTCAACGAGATGCTCAATTCTCTTGAGCTAAAATTCCATTTTCATTTAGTTGGAGTATTAAAATTGTGTTCCTTTTTTATATAAAGTGATTTTTCAAAATTTTGTACGTGTTGGTTTCTTCCTGCTAAAGCCATTTTGCATTTTCCCAAAAAATAAATCAAGAAAAGGATTTGTACAATTCCATTTGTTGTATATCTTTAGATTTCAAAATCAATGATCATGGCGAGTAATCTATCTGAAAATACCGGAAACTCTTTAGGTGAAGGAGCCGACCCATCCTTGGAGCGTGATATGCTCGAACTTAAATTAAGAGCTGAATTGGGCATGCTCGATTCCTATAGTTCAGGTGAGCTTTCACCCGAAATGCAACAAATGTTTTTGCAGCAGGTATATGATTTTGAAAAAAACAGTGCGGAAGGTATTCAGAAAACCTTTGCCGAAACGCTTTCTATTCCTGCCTTTGAACCCTGGCCCGAATCAGAAATCACCTGGACAGAAGGGGAAAAATTAGTAGAGCAGGTATGTCAAGGGTACAGGGATCAAAAAGTGGAAGTGATATTTGGATTTGATTATCCACCATCCGTAAAATACGCATTTCTTACTTTGGAACTTCCCGAATTGCCAAATTATTATGGCAAAATACCTGATATGCTCACAGCGGTAATATACGAGGAATATGTACCCAATCATGGAGCCATAATTGAAGAAAATGCTACGAAATTTATAAAAGCTTTTTTTGAAAGAGACGTGGAAATAATAAAAGATGTAATCTGGCGGGACCAAATTTCACCTGAAAATGGCCCCTATGACGGATTGTTGCTGATTCAATATTTTGAAAAATGGTTTGCTTCGCTTTCGGGTTTCGAAAAATATGATTTCTCCATTTTGGAAACAAGCTATGAATGGTTGGATGGTGAGGAAACGGAAAGCGAATCCACACAGAAACCGGGAAATTATCCGATAGGATTTGGTTACGCAGAAGGGATGGTGGGATATAGAGCCCATTCTTTGGTACAAACAGAACCCATCCAAAAAGTGGGCCATTTTAAACTATATTTTGAATGGCGTGATGGCCATTGGGGTATAATTTACCCACAATTCCCCGGATTGACGATTCCACCGGAGGGTTAAATTCTAAACAATTAAACCTGCCAAAAATTACCCATTGTCATTTAGGTCCCTTTACAAAACGATTCATGGAATCATTTTAATGGTGGCGAGATGCTAACTCATATTTAGCCCACATTTGTTTTTGATTTTATTTTTGTGTGTGGGTTTGATAGTGTTGATTATATTAATTACATTCAACCATTAAAACTAAACAAAAATGAAAAAATTACTCTTTGGCTCATTGGTCCTGTGTTTAATTTCATGTGGTACAGAAAGTGCCAAAACAGAATCTGAAAATGCTACATCCGGCACAGAAGCCGTTTCTTACGGCTATCCAGTGAAGTATTCCAAATTTGAAATGGCCGATGTTTCTTATAGTCAGAAAATTGCTGAATTGTGGAAGGATTATGATGAGAATATGCTTGATCGCCATGTACAGTATTTTGCCGATACCATAACTATGGAATTTCCAGGTTGGAAAAATACTGGTCCAAGGGATACTATGTTGGCCGGTATCAAAGCAGACCGAGGTATTTATTCAAGTTGTCAAAGCAGTATTATAGGTATTATAAGTGCTTTAAATACAGATGAGGCTGGTCCAAGGAATTTTGTAATGGTTTGGGGTTCAGAAAAAAAGACTTCTGATGATGGAACAATGGATTCTACAATGGTAAATGAGGTTTGGGGATTTAATAAGGATGGGAAGGTTAATTATGTGTCTCAGTTCAGGCAGTAAAACAGCAAATCAAATTATGGGCATCTCTAAAACACCTTATACTTCAGAGTGGTTTTTAGAGGTGCCCTTATTATAAAAGGAGGTTGCCAAAATTATTTTGGCAACCTCCTTTTGATTTGGAAACACCCATATTTACAGCGACTCCAACAAGGAACACACGCTTTTCTGAAATTCTTTTTTTCAGCAAAGTTTCCTACCGGTTATTCAGATTAAATTTTCAGGTAAAAATAAATTTTCTACATTTGAGAAGGATTTATTCAAAACAAAATTCCAGGCACTGAAAATTTTACGCTCTTAATATTAAAAAACCTTTTTTAAAACCATGCGACACCTTATATTCTTTTTATTACTCCCG
>JBBQXO010000171.1:0-10355 GCA_038209595.1 Chitinophagales bacterium | reverse complement strand
AAAATCCCAATATAAGCAGTCCGATGATGGAAGGGCGCAAGCAAATCAACCGGATTCGGGAAGGACAAAGCCTTGATTTATGGTTGAGCCGCGACCGGAGAGAAAAATTGGAAATAACAGAGGAGGATATGATACCTGAGGGGTAGACGTAAAAGGGTTTTGAGAACAAATAGTCAAAATTTTTTTGGCTCTTTTACTTTTTAATCCATTGAGACAACATAATTTTTTATAAATAAAACGACAAAATAGTACCTAATAAAAATATACAGCTATGAAACAAATGACCGTAGAGCAATTAAAGGCACGCATGGATGCAGGGGAAAAAGTAAACCTGGTAGATGTTCGGGAAGATTATGAACGGGCAGAATTTAATATAGGAGGCATCCATCAAAAGCTGGGTGAAATACAGGGCATGCAATTTGATGCCATCGAAGATCTGAAGGAAGAAGAAGTTATTATCTACTGCCGCAGTGGAAACCGCAGTCAGGTTGCTGGTACTGTTCTGGAAATGGTAGGTTTCAAAAACGTGATCAACCTCGCTGGTGGTATGCTTGACTGGACTTCCAAATACGGGCAATAAACCCGTATCTGGAAATCGTTTTTTAGAGAGAAATATTTATAGCGAACAGGTAATTGATACCTGCCATGGGGTAGTAGTAATTTTCGGTGGTAAACTGCCCACCTGCGATATAGCTAAAAGAATAACCATTCGGCTCATATTGCCGATCGGTGAAATTGTTAATCTGTAAAATTAATTTTACCTGCTTGGCCAGTTTCTTTACTGGTACATCGTAAGCTATCCGAAAGTCGTTTACAAAATAGGGATCAAGACTCCTCGATTTATCTCCTGAATTGTCGAGGTATTGTCTGCCTACATGCTTGTTCAGTAATGTGAAAACAGTTCTTTTACCCGCCTCGTAGTTTAGGGTAGCCTGTTGCACAATTGCCGGCGAAAATGCGATAGGTGTATTGCCATATTCGTTTAAAATTTGTCCGCCGTTATCGTAATCATCATAAAAACCTGTGTAGTTGATAATGCGGTTATCGCTGAGTGAAATATTATAATCTACACTGGTTTTACCTTTTTTATACTGAGCCTGCAACTCCAAACCCAACCGATAACTTTCTGGAATATTGCTGCGTACATAGGCGCCCACATCATTTATACGACCTGTTAATACCAACTGATCCCGGTAGTACATAAAATAGGCATTGGCGGCAAGCTGTAATCCGGGAATCACTTCATTTTGTTGCACACCCAGTTCCAGATTGTGTAACTGTTCTCTTTTCGGTATTTCATTTACCCCAGCTTCAAAGTCGTCTCGGTTGGGTTCTTTATTGGCAAGGGCATAGCTGCCATAAGCCATCAGGTTTCCTTTTTTATAGGTAATACCCGCTTTAGGATTTAAAAAACTCCAGTTTTGGTCTGTTCTTATTTCGGGGTTGTTTCTAAATCCGTCGATGGTATAAGAAACATGCCGGTATTGAAGGTCTGTAAAGGCAAACCAATTATTGCTTAACTGTCGTTGCCATTTTGCATAAAAGTTAATATCCGTTTTTAAGGCATCAAAATCGTACCAGGTATTGGGAACAGGCAAGGGCACATTAATACTCCGGACTACCCTGCCAAAGTGCTGTCCCGGATATCGGCTCCAGCCTCCGCCTATAGATATTTCGTCTTTGGGTGTTTTGTATTGCAGGCTGAATATCTGACCATACATTTTATTTTTCAACCACAATTGCCGGATCAGGTCGGTGGTCGTATTGACGTTGAATCCGTAATCTGTCGGATCTTCGTCGGCACGGTATTGCTCGAAATATCCTTTTCCCGTGGTTAGGTAGAACGCTGTATTAAACTGAAGGCGGTTGGTAAAACTGGTATTATAAAAAAACTGGAAATGATTTTGTCGGTAATTATCTGCTTCATTTTCGTAGGGGGCACCCGGCTTTGCGGTGCCTGCCGAGTTGAAAGTCCGGTTGTTTTTAAGGTCACTTTCTGCAACACCATACCATGCCTGATAGGTTTTTTCTTTACCAAGTATGGCATTAAAACGGAAAGTACTTTTTGGCAGATACCAGCCTGCACTCAGGTAGGCACCGAGCAGGTTGGTAGAAGCCCGGTCAATAAAGCCATCGCTGCTGATTCGGCTTAGTCGGGCATCAATGGTAAATTGCTTATTGATTAACCCCGAACCGAGTCGGATGGTATTTTTAAAACTATTGAAAGACCCAACACTGCTGTTCAGCTCAGCATAAGCTTTGTCGTTGTATTCGTTGGTGCTGAAGTTCATGGAAGCACCAAACGCACCGGCGCCATTACTGCTCGTACCTACCCCGCGCTGAATCTGAACGGAAGAAACACTCGAACTAAAATCCGGGAGGTTTACAAAAAAGGTTCCCTGGCTTTCGGGATCGTTGTAGGGAATGCCATTGATGGTCATATTGATCCGGGCGGCATCACTACCCCTGATGCGGATACCGGTGTAGCCAATACCATTACCTGCATCGCTGTTTACCACCACATTCGGGGTTTGGTTCAATAAAAAAGGAATGTCCTGCCCGAGGTTGTTTTTTTCAATAAAAGCCTTACTGATATTGGTTTTAGTAAACGGGGCAAGGGTGCCGGCACGGAGTGCTTTTACCTCAACCGGTTGCAGAGAGGGGGGCAGAGGATCAAGGTTGAGAAGGATCGATTCCTTGCTTCCCGGAATCTGCAATTCTTTTTGGATGGTTTGGTAACCACTAAAGGAGCAGGAAAGCATATATTTTCCAGAAGGCAGATTTTCCAGAAAAAATTGCCCGTTGCTTCCGGTGGTGGTTTGCCACTTTACCGGCCCTGAAAGCGAAATAGTAGCACCTTCGGCTGATTGTTCTGCAATCTGAACTTTCCCTTGAATGGTATGCTGAGCGTACAGCACCGTACTACCAAATAGAACATAAAGTAATAGACAAATCCTGTTGTACATTTTCAATTTTTTTAAATGAAATTGGATTTGCCCGAAATGCATGCAGATGCCGCAGAATGCAGCTAAGCTGTGCGCCTCCCTTCGCAGGTATTACCCTGATCAGGTTCAACGGGACTCTCTCAGTCGTAGTAACATCATTTTATGAAGCACCTACAACACCCCGGGCATTATGAAGCAAAGTTAAAGGGTTTTTTATGGAAATTATTTTTCTGTTTCTGTAACTATTTTTTTCACTAGCCGTACCATACCAAGAGAAGAGGCTTAAAGGGTAGAAAAATAGCCTGCTCAGGCTGCAAGAAAAAGTTACAAAAAAAGCATAGATTATTTTAGGAAAGCAGTTTAAGCGGGGTAAATTGGCATGTTCGAAGGCATCTCAAATATTTAATGCAAATAATTAATCAATCATACACTTATGAAAAAGATCATTTTTTTTCTACTAACAACGGCATTTTTCGCCTGCACACTATCTGCCTTCACACAAAAAGTAGTCATGGATGAGAATGCCGAACTCCGCGAGGTAGGGAGATTTTCGGCAGTACAGGTCAGCGGATCCATTGATGTTTACCTGAGCCAAGGCTCCGAAAACAGGTTGGTGGTAAGCGCATCTGATAGAAGTATTAACGATAGAATAATTACCGAAGTGAAAAACGGTGTATTAATCATTGGGTTAAAATCCGGTTCTATGAACTTCAATGACAGGAAATATATGCGTGCCTATATTTCCGCTCCTGATCTTTCCAAAATTTCGATGTCGGGGTCTACCAATTTTTTTGTGGAGGGCTCCTTAAAAGTATCCAACCTTGAAATTGAAATGAGTGGTGCCAGTGACTTTAAGGGCGATTTAGTGGTAGAAAATTTACGTTTAAGCGGCAGCGGCAGTGTAGATTTTAACCTAACCGGATCGTCTCAGAATCTTAAAATTGAAGTAAGCGGCGCCAGTGATGTTAAGGCGAAAGGGCATACAGCGGACTTTTGCGATGCATCTGCCAGTGGTGCCAGCGATATCTATATTTCAGTAAAGCAGGAGCTTAAAGCCACTGCCAGCGGAGCCAGTGATATTAAATATTATGGCAACCCTTCCGTAAGAAAGGCAACCTCCTCCGGGGCGGCTTCTATCAAAAAAGGGTCATAGTTTAACAAAAGAAAAAAATATTTTCCCCTAATACTTTGGGAGATGAAGGGAAACTCCTTATCTTTGCTGTCCAATTAAAAACGGCGCGAAGTAGAGCAGCGGTAGCTCGTCGGGCTCATAACCCGAAGGTCGTAGGTTCGATCCCTACCTTCGCAACTTGATAAAAGAAAGTCCTTCGGGGCTTTTTTTTATGCCCTTAACTTTATATGTTTAAACTTTAATTACCGGGGTTTTTACAAAAAAAACACATGGAATTTGAGGTCTTATTTTTTTATTGTTAACTAGGAATTCCTTCTATTGGAATTCTTTTTAATGACTATCTATTTTGCAAACAGCTACCATTACGCAACTCAAGCAGGAATTAAAACATCAGGATCCGGAAGCTATGGTGGCACTTTGCCTGCGGCTTGCAAGGTTTAAAAAAGAGAATAAGGAACTATTGACTTACTTGCTTTTTGAAGCCAACGATAATGATGCTTATGTGGCTGATATCAAAAAAGATATTGATGATCAATTCGATGCTATGAATGCGGGCAATGCCTATTTTGTAAAGAAGACGCTTCGGAAAATATTGAGGGGAACCACCAAATGTATTCAGTATAGTGGATCAGAAATAGTGAAAATTGAGTTGCTCTTTCATTTTTGCTCCCGGATGTTGCAAATGAACCATACTTTTCACCATAACGCAGTTATTGCTAACCTGTATTGGAATCAACGGAAAAAAATCACCAAAGCTATCTCTACGTTGCACGAGGATTTACAATATGATTTTAGTCGTCGACTCGAAGCATTGCCTTTGCAACTTTGGGAATTCACCTAGTGTTAAGTTAAAAGTGAAAAGGCAGACGGCGAACGAGAAAATGCTCACGATTCATCTTTCCCGTTTAAACTAACGCTAGTTATTTACCAGAAAGATAATTGGCGCCCGAATCATTGGCCACTTCTGACAATACCGTTTTGCAGAGTATTAACCCTGCTCTTCAGGTTTCTTTTTTCTCAACCGGTTGTAGTCAATAAAGTAAATAAACCTCATGGATACTTCATTGCTGTGCGGCTCGGTAAACATATTGCCGAGATTATTCATGTATTTATCATATTGAATGCCGTTCAGGTTCACCTCAGGTCCTATGGCATTTTTCCAGGAAACAATTAAGCGGCTGCCCGGCATAAAATCCCAGGTATAAAAAGCATCTATATTAAAGGCATTGAAGTTCTGGTCGCGTTTGTTTTCAAAAGGTCTTTCGGTCCACCATCCATCCTGTTTTACATTGTAAAATGATGCATACTTTACATTGCTCCAGTAATGTCTCATTCTTACGGTTAAAGTCATTCTGGCTTTAAAATTATAAATGCCATTCAGGATATTGGTCACATTTTTTACATGTCTTCTGCCAATGACGGGTTCGGCACCAACGAAATGCGAAAACCCGATATTGGCGAGATCATTTTCTACTGTTGGACTAATACTCAGGCTGAATTTAGGATTGAACCGGTACCTCATTGACATTTGTCCCTTCCAGTATCCATCATTTTCAATGGGTGAAAAATTAGCGTATCCCGCTGAATAGCTTACAAACAATGCTTTCCGGCTATCGGTGCTACCTGTTAGTTCAAGATAAAAATAAGGGGTTTTTTTGACCATTCTTCCAGGTGTACGCAAATCAAAATAATCGTCAGTCCACAAAGGCTTTCCGGCAAAATTTAAGGAGATGTCCCAAAAGTTATTAAATACATGTAAGAAACGGGCATTGTAAACATAACTTGTGTAAACGAAAGGTTTGTACAACATCTCATACGCCATACTTACCCAATAGCGCCTGTAATTGAAGTTTTCATTGGGGGTAAACTGTTCCCAGCTTACAAATGCCTCGGTATTGAATTCGTTCGGAGCAAATAATATTCCGAGATCATTATGATCGTAAGTATCACTTTCAATACTATTATTAATTCCCCATTTTAAGGCGCCGCTTACTTTGCCAATGCTTAAAGTGTTTTTCCATCCATTGTAATTTTGCGAGCCAGAAATAGTACTGTACCGGGGTTCAATTTTTAAATTATACCTGTTTTTTTTATCTAAAAAAGAAAGGTCAAGTGCGGAAACATTGCCATTGCGGCTATTGCCCTGCCGGGTTACATTGGTATTGGTAAAGGTAATGTAGGAACGGTTCTTAAGGGCCTGATCCAGTACCAGGATATTGAAATTGGCTAGCGGTTCTGTTTCAAATTTCTGTATTTCGCCCCTTTCATTTTTTGCTTCTGCATACATAGGAGCGGTAACGGCATTAAAAACCCCGATCCCAAGGTTTTTATTGGTTCTTCCAGAAAATTTAATCCCGTTGTATAATTGAGTACTTGTTGGATTTTTTAACAGGGTATATTGGTTATTTTCTGCCCAGCTTCTTGCTTTAAAATATCCTCCCGGAATACCACCCACCCGGCGGCTATAAAAAATACCTGCCTTGTTGAAAAGCTCAGTACCTTCTGTAAAAAAAGGCCTGAATTCATCAAAACGCACTTCAAAAGGGGATAGGTTGAGTACTACATTGTCGCTCTGTACCTGTCCGAAATCGGGGATCAGGGTCATATCGAGTGTGAAGCTCTCATTTACACCGTATTTTACATCTATACCACCATTACGCAACCAATTGGTATTATTACCGGCAATGCCCGGGATGGTCCGGAACCCGGTACTGACGTATGGTAAAAAGGATAGTCGAAGCGGTGGGGTCAGATTTTCAAGCCCGGCGAGGGTGCCACTTTGGTTTACCAGCCCGTCAATTTTGGGATCCACCGTATTCCAGTAAGCATTTTCATTAAACCGTCTGGTAAAACGGTAAAAGTTAAGTCCCCAATCCTGCTGCTCAGAAGAGGCAAACCTCAGCGACATGTAAGGTATTTTCATTTCGACTGACCATCCGGAGTCTGAAATAAAAACCTCGCTGTCCCAAACAGCATCCCAATTGGGATCTGACCCACCATTGCTGCTCCCCTTTGAGGAAATGCGTACATCACTTTGTACATTGGCGGCTGTTACCAGAAAATAAAATGCGTTTTGTTGGTCTTTGTAGGTGTCAAGCAGTACCCCGAATTTGTCGGTGTCCTGCCTTTCGTCTCCGTCTCGTGGTGTTAATTGTCTTCTTATTTTTTTAGGGTCATCATACAGCATTGCACCCACATAAATGGCATCATCTGTATAGATAAGCCGCACCTCGGAGCTTACTTTCGAAGGGTTGCCAAATTCAGGCTGCGATATAGTAAATGAGCGAACGGGTTCTGCCATTAACCAAACCAGGTCTGTCAATTTGCCGTCAAGTACCGGAATCTGTTTAGTTTTTATGGCTTTTAATACCTCCTGTCCGGTTTGAGCCTGCCCCATGTTAACCAAAATCAACAAACTGAAAAAAAGAAATCCTTTGAACTGCATGAAAGGCAAAGATGTTGTTTATTGAATTTTAGACGTCATTTTTTAGGAATGTTCTTTGTTTCTTTTTTGGTAAGGCTAAGAAAGGGTTTCCTTAAATGAATAAAGGTGATTTTTTTAACCTGGTTGCCTTGCTATGAAATGTATTTTTATCTTTGATTTATGCTACCTGATTATATTGATATCAACCGGGCAACCTGGAATAAACGGTCCTTGGTGCATTTTGCCTCTGAATTTTATGGACAAGAAGCCTTTTTGAAAGGCAAATCCAGTTTGCAGGAAATTGAATTGGCCTTGCTGGGCGATTTGAAAGGTAAAACGGTATTGCATTTACAATGTCATTTTGGACAAGATAGCCTCTCTATGGCAAGAATGGGGGCAGCCGTTACAGGTGTTGATTTTTCGGAAGTTGCCATTGAAAAGGCAGTTGCTGTTTCGCAGGAGTTACAACTGCCAGCTAATTTTATCTGTTGCGATATCTACAAGTTGCCAGAACACCTGAAAGAGACATACGATGTGGTTTTTACCTCTTATGGCGTTATTGGCTGGCTGCCTGATTTGCACCAATGGGCTGCTATTGTAGCGCACTATCTTAAGCCGGGCGGTCGTTTTATTTTCGTAGAGTTTCATCCCGTGGTTTGGATGTACGACAACGATTTTGAAAAAATTGCCTATAAATATTTTAACGATGGGCCGATTGAGGAAACGGAAAACGGTACTTATGCTAACCCGGAAGCACCCATAAAAACCGAATCGGTAGGGTGGAATCATGGGCTTGCCGAAGTAATAAATAGTTTATTAAAACAGCAATTGACATTAATGCATTTTGAGGAATTTGATTTTTCGCCTTACAATTGCCTGAAGGGCATGCAGGAAGTGGAGCCAGGCAAGTTAATCATTGAAAAGTTAGGGAGAAAAATCCCATTGGTCTATTCGCTGGTTTTTCAAAAACCAATGGATTAAAGTGTAAATAACTACAATTTTTAAACAGATCTTTCAGTGCATTTTTGCATCCGAAGTGCTTCAAGATCCTGATATGGGCACTTCTAAAAACCACTCAGACAAGTCTTGCCAATTTTATAACACCATAGTTTACTTCTGAAAATGAGGATTTTATGAAATTGATAGAACACAGTATCAGGGGTTTTTAGAGATTGCTATAAGATTGACTTGGAGCATCTGATGTTTTTAGTGACTGTGCTTTCATTTCCTGTAACAACTCTTGTTCAGGGTATTTGTTATGAAAGCCTGTTCGGGCAGTAACCAATTTTTTCCATTTCGGGTCCATAAAAACCATAGATGCGTTTCATTGCTTTTTCAAAAAACGACATGACTCCTTAAGCATAACAAGCTAAATGAGCCTTTGGGTCGTGTTTGGATGTATGTTGCATGGTATTAAAATAATGCAGAAAAACAGCCTTCATGTAGGTTTGGATATCCATTTTTGTACCTCCCTTATTGTTAAACTAAACAGATGCGGAAGTAATAAGCCCGGCACCGCATGCATGGCAGTTTTCTTTACCTTAGAAGCCATTACTTCTGTAGGATTTCTATAAAGCAAAAGGACAGGTGTATCGGGATATAGCTTTCTATATGGGTCGTAGTAAGCAAGATGCCAGCTATCTGTTTTAATAATTATTTTTTTTTCAGGGAGATGGACGGACCCTCCATAAATGCGGATGGCAGCTTGTAGTAAAGCTGTTACCGTTGGCAGAATCCTTTGAAGTATTTTATCAAAAAAAGGAACTTCAGCTAAAATCTTGTGGGTAGGAATAGCAGCAAGTAATTGCGAAAGCAGGGTAGAGCCACAACGCAAACTATGAAAGACGATAAGGTCAGGAACCTGATCTTTACATTCAGCAGCCAAATAAGGCAAAAGCTCTAATGAACTTATCGATTTGAAATTTTGCTTTCTACTATTTACGGTAAGACTTTTCATTGCGCCGTCTTCAAAAAAAGGAAGACGGAACCCTTCATCCTCCCTGGTAAGCCATTTACAGAAAGGCTCCTCTATTTGAAACTCCAAGCCGATAAGGATCCTGATTTTGTAAAAGAAAACTTTAAGGATACGGCATAAAACGAAAATTACCTTTTCCTGAAAGCCCTGCTGATTGTTTCATCTGCTCTGCCAATGCCGTGGCTGATGGCAGATTTAATGCTTCGAGGTTGGCAATGATTTCAAGTTGATCTTCCCTCGAATAAGCATCGGCTGTTTCCGTTATTTTTACATCTTCGTAGTTTGCCCCTGCAAAAAGTTCCTTCACCCAATCATTTACCACGGCATCTATCACAAGGTGTACCCGGTCGGTTTCGCCCTCATTGGCAAGAGCATGCGGCAGGTTTACATTGATATACCAGCATTCCCCCGCCAGCAATTTTACGGGTTCGCCTTGCAATAAAAATTGAACTTTATTATGGGTTTGTATAGGGATATGCAATCTTACCTGTCCCGATTCGTAACTGAGGTCAGCATCTTTGTGCTCCAGTATGCGGGCACCTGCTTCCAGTTTCAGCAGCCGAACCGATAATAAGGGACATTTAAAAGATTGTAGTACCTGCTGCAGGAAAGGGGCTGTCTTGAAAAATACAGTATCCTGATATTTTTCAGGAGAGTCTTCTATCAAAAAGGGATTGTCGGTATCACCATTTGGGCTTCGCAGCAAAAGGGCTTTCCAGTTGCCAGTGTAGTGTTTTTTTTGAAAATGGAGTATCCATTCTTGCTCCATCAATTTTTGCAAATCCTGCATCAGAAGCGCTGCATCGAAATGTAGCGGTAGTTTTATGGAAGAAAAGATGGTACCATATCAAAAAAAGGTTATTGTAAAATAAGATGGTT
>JBBQXO010000170.1:0-10443 GCA_038209595.1 Chitinophagales bacterium | reverse complement strand
CCCCCAATACATGATCATTCTGATTTGCGTTATCTGCCTTTTACGGCAAGCATTGGCAACACCTCTTGGCTCCTTACCTTTGCCGCTTCTATGATGCGCATATTGTATTATCCGGTTTTCGGTTTTTTTTACCTGATTTCGTTGCTGCCTTTTTGGGTGCTGTATGGCATCAGCGATTTTGCTGCCTGGCTTATACGGGATGTTTTGCGCTACCGGTGGCAGGTGGTGATGGATAATATTGGCCGCTCCTTCCCCAACATGTTGCTGGAAGAAAAGACAGGAATCGCCCGGAGGTTTTACCGGAATTTTACCGACAACTGGATTGAAACCATCAAGCTTGTCAGTATTTCGAAAAGCCGGCTCAACAAACGCATCAGTGGTAATTTCGAGGTTTTTAACCGTTTATATGCCTCTGGCAAAAGCGTACAGGTGAATCTTGGGCATTTTTTCAATTGGGAAATTATGACCCTGCATACGGGTATTAATCAGCCTTATACTTTTTTAACGGTTTACCTGCCGCAAAGCAGTGAAATTATGAATCGCCTGATTTTGTATGTACGCAGCCGTTGGGGAAATCCACAGATCCCGGCTACCGAGATGGCTAGATCCATTATTCCGTGGCGCAAGAAACAATACCTGCTTGCATTGGGTGCCGATCAAAGCCCTGCCAACCCTGCTCATGCTTACTGGCTTAATTTTATGGGAAATCCAACACCTTTTCCCAAAGGACCCGAAAAATTTGCCCGAAGCATGGCAATTCCCGTAGTGATGATGACGACCACAAGACCTAAGCGGGGGCATTACCATTTTGAGTATTTCCTGTTGACAGATGATCCCAAAACGCTGCCCGATGGGGAATTGATGCGGCTATATGTACGTCAATTGGAAGCGAACATCCGGTTGCAACCTGACTTGTATTTGTGGAGCCACAAGCGCTGGAAGCATGGCTGGAAACCGGAATATCAGGACTTGTGGGTGGATGGATGAGCCAAAAGGCCATCGCATTGTTGCCGTAAAGTTTCCGGGATAATTTTCTCTTTTTTTTAAAATGCAGGAAACAAAGCACTATTGTGGTAATGGGAGCCAAAATGGTGTATTTTTCTCACTGCTTTCCCCTCAAACAATACGGGTAAAGCCATACATTGCACCAATGTTTTACGATCGTAAAAGCCACACCAACGAAGAACTGATTGCTATATACCGGCAATTGCTGCTGCCCCGCATGATTGAAGAGAAAATGCTGTTGCTGCTTCGGCAGGGAAAAATTTCGAAATGGTTTAGTGGTATTGGTCAGGAAGCCATCTCGACCGGTGTGGTGCTATCCTTGCAACCCGATGAGTGGATCATGCCGCTACATCGGAACCTATCTGTTTTTACCGGAAGAAAGATGCCTTTGCGTAAACTGTTTATGCAATGGCAGGGCAATAAAGACGGGTATTCTAAAGGGCGGGAGCGTAGTTTTCATTTTGGCAGCACCGAACATCATATTTGCGGGATGATCAGTCATTTGGGTCCGCAACTTACCCTTGCCAACGGGGCAGCCCTTGCCGCAAAACTGAAGCAGGAGCAAAAAGTGGCAGTGACCTTTACAGGCGATGGCGGTACGAGTCAGGGAGATTTTCATGAATCCTTAAACGTGGCGGCTGTATGGGATCTGCCGGTGATTTTCGTGATAGAAAATAATGGCTATGGCCTCAGTACCCCGGTTGCAGAACAATACCGGTGCCAGCATTTGGTAGATCGTGCCAAAGGCTATGGGATGGAAGGGGTGCAGATTGATGGGAATAATATTCTTGCAGTAAAAGATACCCTCACCGGAGTACGACAGTATTGTATCGAAAACCAAAAACCCTATCTCGTGGAATGTATGACTTTCCGGATGCGGGGACACGAAGAAGCTAGTGGTACCAAATACGTACCCCCGGTGCTTTTTGAAACATGGAAAAAGAAAGATCCGGTAGAAAATTTTGAATTTTACCTGCTAAGTACCGGTGTGCTTCAGCCACAGGACATAATAGATATTAAAAAGGAATTTAAGACCTATATAGATACAGAACTGAAAGAGGCTTACGAAGCATCAGAGATGATGCCCGACAGGGAGGAGGAAATACACGATGTTTACGCACCCATTCCCCCTATGAAAAAAGCCCCTGCAACCTCCGGGCGGTTTGAACACCCGGCGCCGGCCGTCCCTTCGCTGTTGGGACAAAAAGATGTACGTTTTATAGATGCCATTCGCGACGGATTATACCAAAGCATGCATCAGCATCAGAACCTGATACTGATGGGTCAGGATATTGCCGGATACGGGGGCGCGTTTAAAATTACGGAGGGTTTTCTGGAGCAGTTTGGCAAAGAACGGGTTCGCAATACGCCGCTTTGTGAGAGTGCTATTTTAGGCGCAGCGCTTGGGCTTTCCCTCGAAGGATTTAAAAGCATGGTCGAAATGCAGTTTGCTGATTTTGTAAGTGTAGGCTTAAATCAGATTGTAAACAACCTCGCCAAAATGCATTACCGTTGGGGGCAGTCTGCCGATGTAGTGGTACGCATGCCCACGGGTGCCGGGGTGGGAGCCGGACCATTCCACAGTCAAAGCAATGAAGCCTGGTTTACCCATACCCCTGGTTTAAAAGTAGTGTATCCTTCGAGTCCGTATGATGCCAAGGGGCTGATGATTGCGGCTATAAATGATCCCAATCCGGTGCTTTTTTTTGAGCACAAAGCACTTTACCGGAGTGTAACCGGGCAGGTGCCATCAGCGTATTACGAAGTACCTATTGGCAAGGCCAATGTGGTACGGCAAGGCGAAGACGTTACCATTATTACTTACGGCGCAGGGGTAGGCTGGGCGCTGGATTATGCAGCACAGCACCCCGATCAATCCTTGTACATTCTTGATTTGCGCAGTTTATTACCGCTCGATTATGAAGCCATCAAACTGTCGGTGAAGGCAACGGGCAAAGTATTGGTGCTGCACGAAGATACCCTGACCGGAGGCTTCGGTGGCGAAATCAGTGCCTGGATTGCAGAACACTGTTTTCCCATGCTTGACGCTCCGGTGCTGCGTTGCGCCTCCCTTGACACACCCATTCCATTTAATAAAGAACTCGAACAGCAGTTTCTTGCTAAAAGCAGGCTACGGGAGGCGATTAACCGGCTGATAAAATATTAGAGAAAAATCAGCTTTTAAATATCCTATCAGCTTCCCTTATTTGGCTGAAGTACTGCCTTGGTAAAAACGCCAATTACTGGTAAAACTCCTGTCGAGCGACCGCCCGGTCAGGAGCGCCCTCAGCATTTCCACCGGCATACTTTTTCCTAATAGTACAGCATCATGATACGCTTTATAGCTCATATTCCGGGTGTTCCGCAAATAGTTATATAACCGGAGCAATTTGCCCCGGTTTGCGAGATATTCACCAATATGGCCATTCATTTTGGTAACACCCTTTAGCAATAAAGAACCAGAAGTTTTGGCTCTTGGGCCCTACAAAAAGATAAGCCTGCATCAGATAAATCAATAAGAAAAATCATGGAATTTTTCTGTTGACAAGAAGCGGGTAAATTGATGATAGAAAAACAGCGACAATATAATTTATGCAAAATCAAGGAAAGTCTTGCTTACCCATTTTTCTTCCATATTAATTTTACACCATCCATTTACTTCTTGTTCTGTAAAAATTTCCTGTCCTTTCATTAAGGTGCCAACCACATTGCCTGCTACCACTTCCGGAGTGCTCCGTACATTCAATACGTCGGCGTTAATGGTAGCCCGCTGTACCTCTTGTGTAAACTTGCCAGATATCCAGTGGTTTTTCGATTCTGCAATTTTTTGCCAGCCATCTTTTTCCCGATATACACGCAAAATTGCTCCTCGTATTAAGGCGGCTCTGTCTTTGGCTAGTGCACTTTTAGCATCCGCTTTCGTCCGCACATTCAGCGTTGCCGTGTTGATGGCTACATATTTTTTTAGGGTATTGGTCAGGTTGTCGGCAGGAATTGGGGCAGCCATCAAAGCAGCAACCAACGGCAGAAAATTGGCTTCGCAATCTGCTACTTTATTTCCTCCAAAGAAATTGGTGCCGGGGCAGGATTTGTTGTTTTTGGTTCCATTGTTACGGGCACCGGAAGAAAGATCGTACCAATGGTGATAGATTATCCGCTGACTATCTACAGGTACGCTAAACTTTTTACAAAGAGCTGCGGTCATTCCTACAATCGTATCGCGATGGGCATCCGTCATCGTATCGCCTCTTTTATCAAAATTGCCAAGATGTTCTATACAAACGGAGTTAGCGTTGGCTCCAAAAATACAGGCGGGCGATTTTTCCATATCCCTCCCTGTTACAATGGTGCCATCAGGGAAAGTGGTAAAATGTTGTCCTATATCCGACCAGCCATTGTGGTGCACATGAAAATTGCGCATCCCGTTCTGCAGATCGAAATGATTGGTTCCTTTAAATAATATGTAGGCGGGATTAAAAGTGTGGTGTTGCTGAATGAGTAAAATGGTCCGGCCAACGCGGAGTTTATCCAGCCAGGTATTAAATTCAGCCAGCGTTAATTTGGTAAATCCCAATTTTGTTTCCATAGTAATATTGTTTTAAATACTAATGTAGGTCAAAACCTTTGTAAATAACAATAGATACCCTAAATAAATAATCCTCCTGTTGACTAAATAATAATAACCTTGTAAACTGCAGGAGTTTTCTGAACTATTTTGAGGCTGCTAATTATCCCCTGCGCCGGTATTTTCATCGGGTATGCGGTCTATCAGAATATTGTAAGGATCCACGCCTGCCGTTTGTGACTTCCCTTTTACTTTCAACACAAGCGTATGGTTACCTGCCTTTAGTTTGTGCTTTTGCAGATACAATGGATTTGTTTTTCTCCAGCCATTTTTGTCGGTTGTTTCCTCTCCAAAAATACCAATGTTTATATAGTCGTTCATAGGGGCTACTGACTCTTTTCCGGTGCTGTCGGCGTATAATTTATTTACAGAAAAACTGAGTTTCACTTCATAAATATCTTTTCCAAGCGATTTTATAAGATGGACTGTATTGCGCCTAAATGTAATCAATAGATTATTATTAAATTTGCCATTTATCCCAAAGCAGGGAAATTCTTATTAAATGTTGCTACATTCGAAAAATTATGCGCATACTCCTTCTTGTTTTTTGCTCTGTATTACTCGGGCCGGTTTTTGGTCAATCTCATTTCCTTAGAAAACTCGATACCCAAATTAAAAATAGTATCAGTGATTTCAAAGGCGATATTGGGTTTTATATTTATGATCTGAAAAGCGGTAAAAGCATTGGATACAATGAAGACACCATTTTTCCCACAGCAAGTATTGTAAAGGTTCCTATTATGATAGGCATCATGGATCGCATACAAAAGGGCGAATTAAAGTATCATCAGAAATTGATTTATAAAGATTCGCTTTTATATGAAGGGGAGGATATTTTGGGTTCTTTTAAAAATGGAGAAACCATAGATTTAAGCAAAGTACTGATGCTTATGCTCACCACGAGTGACAATACGGCGAGTCTTTGGCTTCAAAGTCTTGCAGGAACGGGTACTGTCATCAATGGCCTGATGGATGGTTTGGGCATGGAGCATACAAAAGTAAATAGCCGGACCCCGGGTAGGGAAACAGCAAGAAATGAATTTGGCTGGGGCCAAACCACTCCCCGCGAAATGGCGATGCTGTTCAGCAAAATCGCGGCTAAGGAAATTGGAAGTCCGGCAGCAGCAGACAGGATGCTTCGGGTAATAAGCCGCAACTATTGGGATGAAGAAGGACTGAGTATGATTCCACCGGATGTATATGTGGCCAGTAAAAACGGTGCTGTCAACGCTAGCAGGAGCGAGGTAATGTATGTAAAAGGAAACCGACAGTATATTTTCAGCATTTTTACCAAAAATAATAAGGATCAATCCTGGAATCCGGATAATGAAGCTTGGGTACTCACCCGAAAGATATCAGAAATGGTGTGGAACCATTTCAACCGGTAAGCCATAAATCAATAGGCCCCTTTTTATTTTTTAGGATTGGGTGTGGAATTCTTTCAGGGGATTGGTCATAGAGGTAAATCAAACAACTATGGCAGAAATCCAAACATCCGGCAGCAATGCCCGTCGCATCCGTCTTTTGCCCCGGGTAGATCTTACCCCGTTGGTAGATCTCTCCTTTTTACTCATTACTTTTTTTGTTTTTACGGCTACACTCAGCAGTCCTGTGGCGCTCACCACCCTGCTTCCTGCCGAATCCAATTCGCCGATGGAGGTGGCAGAATCGGGTGTCATTCGGTTATTGGCCGGTAAAGAGGGGATTTTGTTTTTTACCGGTAAAAGCAGCGAACCCTACAGACAAATAGCCTACACCGATCCGGATTCTTTTCGTCAAACGCTTTTGGGTCTGCGGCAAGAAATCATTACCCAATGGGGAAATGATTCAAAAATGTTCGTGATGATTCAACCTACTGAAAGGGCTACACTTGCCAACCTTGTACAATTATTTGACGAAATGCAAATCTGTCAGGTGAAAAGTTATGCGCTGTTGGATCCTGATGTGGCGGAGCAGCAAAGGTTTGCTGCGTTGTAAAACGGCTATTAGTCGAAACTCTGGTTGCGGGTAGCCGACAGTTGCAATACTCTTTCGTATTGTTGGGGGGTCAGGTCGTTGTAAAAAAAGTAAATAGGGTCGATAGCGGTTCCATTTTTAAGTACTTCATAATGCAGGTGGGGGCCGGTGCTTTTTCCGGTGCTGCCTACCCAACCAATCACTTCGCCCCGCTTTACTACCTGTCCCATCTTTGCTTTTATCCTTACCATGTGGGCATAACGGGTTTCATAGCCAAAACCATGATTGATTTTTACACTGTTTCCATAGCCCCCGATATTATAGGATGCTTCATTTACTTTACCGTCGGCTGTTGCATAAATAGGGGTGCCTGTTGGTGCCGTAAAATCAAGTCCGGCATGCATTTTCGGAATTTTATATATCGGATCTATACGATAGCCAAAACCAGAAGCAATGCGCTCCAGTTGCTTATTGCTAACCGGTTGAATAGCAGGAATGGCGGCCAGCAGATCTTCCTTCCGGTCTATCAGTTTGCCAATATTATCAAATGATTTTACCTGATAATTCATCCGGTTATGCAGCTTATTCAGCGAGGTGGAAATGGAGGCAACAAGGTAGTCCTCGCTCATGCCGGTTATTTTTTTCAGTTCGGCAAGCTTTTCAATCATTTGGGCCCTTGCACTATCGGGAATCGGATCGCTTTCAAAAATATTGCGATACACCTGATTGTCTCTTTTTTCCAGACTGCCCATCCGTTGTTCCATTTCCACTATTTGGGCATTCAAAACCCTGTAGGCATATCGTAGTTCCGAGTTTTCCTGCTTCAGGGTTCGTTCGGCAGCACTTGGGAAATATTTTTGCGCCAACGAAACAATAATGAAGGCCGTTACAAAGGCCGCGGCTAAAAATCCAAAAATACGTAACAGCTTTACCCGTAGCGGGGTCACCACTTTTTCGTAGCGGAGGGTATGCGTATTATAAGTGTATTTTATTTTCTTCAAAACAACAGACCATTTACTTCCATTATCAAAAAATTGCAGACTGGCAATGGTTATGTTTTATGGTTATCAGATCATATTTGTAAAAGGTAAATAGGGAAAGATGGCAAGCAATCGCCAAATGTTTACCTTCGCACTCCGCAAAAAGAAGCTAAAAAAACTTTTTGACCAATTGTATTTTTAAAAAATAGGACGCCCGGTATGCGCAAACCGGAATAAAATAATGTTGACAGCAGAACAAATACGACAGGCTTTTCTCGACTTTTTTGAGAACAAGCAACATGTGATTGTACCAAGTGCCCCGATTGTGGTAAAAAATGATCCTACCCTCATGTTTACCAATGCCGGTATGAATCCTTTTAAAGATTATTTTCTTGGCACAAAAACTGCCAGTAATTCGCGGGTGGCCGATACGCAAAAATGCCTGCGGGTAAGTGGCAAACACAACGATCTGGAAGAAGTAGGGGTTGACCACTACCACCATACCATGTTTGAAATGCTGGGCAACTGGAGTTTCGGCAATCCGCAAAAACCTGACGAAGGGTATTTCAAAAAGGAAGCCATTGCCTGGAGCTGGGAATTGCTTACCGGGGTACTCGGCATTCCCACGGATCGTTTGTATATAACCGTATTTGAAGGGAATAGCGCGGAAGGCTTGCCCGCCGATGACGAAGCCCGGGCCGAGTGGCAACGCTGGATTGATCCTGCCCGCATTCTCAACGGGAATAAAAAGGACAATTTCTGGGAAATGGGGGATACCGGACCCTGTGGACCCTGTACCGAAATACATGTAGATAGCAGGCCCGACAGTGAAAGAAAACAAACCGATGGCGCTACCTTGGTAAACAACGACCACCCGGATGTGATTGAGATATGGAACAATGTTTTCATTCAGTTTAACCGGAAAAAAGATGGTTCACTGGAAAGCCTTCCCGCCAAACATGTGGATACAGGTATGGGATTGGAGCGGCTTGTAAGGGTGCTACAAGGTAAAAACAGCAATTACGATACCGACATTTTTAGCGGTACCCTCGCGGAAATTGCTGCTATTTGTAAGCAACCCTACACGGGTTCTGCTTCCAAAAGCGATATTGCTTTCCGGGTAATTGCCGATCATATCCGTGCTATCAGTTTTACCATAGCCGATGGACAGTTGCCCTCCAATACCGGTGCAGGATATGTGATCCGCCGAATTTTACGCAGAGCGGTTCGCTATTACTACAGTTATCTCGGGGTAAAAGAGCCTTTACTGCACCGGCTCGTACCGGTTTTGGCAAAACAATTTCAGTCTGTTTTTCCTGAATTGAAGAGCCAGCAGGATTTTGTGGCCAAAGTAATCCTTGAGGAGGAACTCGCCTTTTTACGTACCCTTGAAGGTGGACTGCGCCGGATGGATGAACTGCTTAAGGAAAGCGTACAAACCATTGATGGTATAAAGGCTTTTGAATTGTATGATACCTATGGCTTTCCAATTGATCTGACCATGCTGATTGCACAGGAAAACAACCTGCAAGTAGATCAGTCAGGGTTTGACAAAGCCATGCAGGAGCAAAAAACCAGAAGTCGCGCTGCTACTTCGCTGGAAACGGATGACTGGATGGTTTTGGTTGAAAGCAATGGCAACGGTTTTGCAGGCTACAACGATTTGAATATCGAAACCAGGGTATTGCGTTACCGTAAAGTTAGTGGTAAGGGTAAAACCCAGTATCAACTGGTACTTGAAACCACCCCTTTTTATGCCGAAAGTGGCGGACAGGTTGGCGATACAGGCATTTTGCAATTTGGGGATACTGCCATAGAGGTAACCGATACCAAACGCGACAATGAGGTCATTCTGCATTTGGTGGATGGTCTTCCCGAAGATATTGCTCAACGTTGCACGGCACTTGTAAATGTAGAACGCCGGCTATACATTACTTATAACCATACCGCTACCCACCTGTTACATGCTGCATTGCAACAAGTATTAGGCAATCATGTGGCGCAAAAAGGCTCTTTGGTAAACGAAAACGGACTGCGGTTTGACTTTGCCCATTTCAGTAAAATGACCCCGGATGAAATCCGTGAGGTGGAGGTGATTGTTAATGAAAAAATACGGGCCAACCTGCCGGTAACCATTCAAACGCTTCCTAAAGAGGAGGCCATGAAATTGGGTGCTACGGCACTTTTTGGTGAAAAATATGGCGATACTGTAAGGGTGGTAACCATTAATCCGGCTTTTTCTATTGAACTTTGCGGAGGTACCCATGTGATGCATACCGGTATGATAGGAGTGTTTGCCCTGCAGGCAGAGGCGGCAGTAGCAGCCGGGGTACGTCGGGTAGAAGCGCTTACAGGTCCGGCAGCTTTTCGTTATTTAAGCGAAGGGATCGATAACCTGAACGCCATCGGTTCGTTGCTTAAGACGAAAGAACCTATAAAGGCTCTGGATAAATTGATAACCGAAAACGCGGCACTCAAAAAGCATATTGAACACCTTGAAGCACGTCAGTTGGTGGCCGTTAGAAATGAATTGCTGCAAAAAGATGAAATCATCAACCAGATAAATTTTATTGGAGATATTGTAGAGGTACCCCATGCCGATGCGCTTAAAAAGCTTTGTGGTGATCTGAAAAACCACCTTCAGGATTTTGTGGTGGTTTTAGGAGCCAATATCGGAGGCAAGCCTTTTGTAGCCATTGCCATTGCCGACAATGTGGTGGCAGCAAAAGGATTAGATGCAGGACAACTGATCAAGCAGGTGGCAGCCCCGCTGATTAAAGGTGGTGGCGGTGGCCAAAAAACACTTGCAACCGCTGGTGGGCAAGAGGTTGGTGGTTTACAGGCCGTTATTGATGCGGTAAGGGCAAAAATTTAGTA
>JBBQXO010000169.1:0-10488 GCA_038209595.1 Chitinophagales bacterium | reverse complement strand
GTTGGCGATCAATATCAATTGGAAAAACAGTAGCATCTATTGAGTCATTTACACGGGTTAGGAAGTTGGTAGCAGTTATATAAAAATAAGGATTAAAATAGAACCTCTTAAATTCATTAAATGGCGCACGGTATTTTGAATTAATCCGTTGATTGTTTATGTGTAGGAGCGGGATTGGATGCCTACAATGGCCTCGTATATTCTTTCGGAATTAAAAACAGTTGGTATTGCTTCGGTATAACATAACGTACAGCACCACGTGAATACTAAAGATCAATCATAAGCCTTAACTTATCGTTCAAGTAAGGGCCTCCCGGATGGCGGGCTGAGTAATCGAGATTGATCCAAAATTCGCCATCGTGTTCATGGAAATGTAGTTCATGAATGGTTTCATTTTTATACAATTGTATAATTGCCTGCTGCAATACGTCAAAATCCGCCTTGTTACCGGCATACATTTCAGGGTACATATGTCCTTCAATAATTACTAAACGGCATTTGGCACCAATGCTCATCAAAGCGCTTGCCATTAAAATACTGTGGTCATCGCAATCACCACCCATGCCATTGGCTATGGTCTCCCTTGGTGTGGCATAATACTCATCCCGGTGGGTATCGGGTACATAGTTGAAATTATTATTGATATACTTGAATAATGACAAATGACGGGTAAGGGTACCATACCGGTTTTGGTATTCTTTAAAATTTTCCAGCGAATGCTGTACTGCCCAGTTGCGCACTACTGAATCTCCTATTTGCATTTTTCCCAAAATCTTACGGGTTACCTTATCAGCAGGTTTTTCAAATAGTGCCGGGTTGATGCTGAGCAGATCTTTTTGTTTCATATCCTTTACCTGCCAGTTGCTGAATGCAAGGGTCTTATAGTCATGTAATACTTTTTGAAACCCATAAGTACCATTTATCTGACTATAAATCAGGTAGGAAATAACAAAAACAAGGGCTGGAAAAATAAGAGGACGCATCAGCCAAAGGATAACCCGAACAATTACCAACGCTATAATAAAGGAAATAATAAGATCTATATTGATATCCCCCAGCAAAACAGGAGGAATAAAACGGCAAATAAAAGGAGTTAATGGAATTACTACCAGTAATCCTGCCACATTCGATACCCACTTTCGCACTGTTTCTGCTGTGCTTGCTGAACTATTGTTGGTCACATAGTAAAGTTAACAATTTGGAGCAACCAAAATCCCCCCTGATATAATTTAGGATTTCCTTGTTGGTTTTTATCAGGCTTTATTTCCTTCGTGTTATTCTATTTAGGAAAATCCTGTGGGGGATTCACCCGCCGCGGAGTAGTGGTAATGCTGCCAAGGAAAGCGATGACAGCATTGATCTCCTCATCATTCATATTGAGTTTTTTAAGCAATGGAGATGTCTTAGGCATTAAATTGTCTCTTTCTCCCTTGTATCGGGCAGGGATTGGTGATGGGTTACCAAGATTGTAAAATAACAAAACATCTTTCAGTGTAGGAAAATTCCCATTATGCATCCAGGGACCTGTATTCGTAACCTCTCTTAGGGAAGGCGTTTTAAACTTACCAACGTCCTGCGTATTGCCGCTTACATTATACAATCCAAGATCTTCGTTTACCGAGGCAAAAAGCGTTTGGCCGTCGTTATGAAATTGGTTGTCAGCAAATAGTCCCCCGTTATGACAGTTTACACACCCAGCCTTTGTGCGGAAGAGATGCAGACCAGTAAGTTCCTGATCGGTCAACAGATCGGCCTTCCCATTAATAAAAAGATCAAACCGGCTTTTGGGGCTCACAATGGTTCTTTCAAAAGTAGCAATTGCTTTAAAAATACGATTCCTATCAATCGTGCTGTCTCCAAAAGCTTCCTGAAACATGGCAGCGTAACCGCGGTACTGCTGTACCCGCTTTTCCATGGCTTCTACATTCTCATTCATTTCCAGATGATCCTGTATGGGAAACCTTGCCTGATCTTCCAGTGAAGTAGCTCTACCATCCCAAAAAAGACTTTCATAATAAGCCGTATTCCAAAGGGTCATCGCATTTCGGGCACCCAATTTTCTGTCATGTCCAAAAGCTACCCTTTTGCCATCCCCCCAGCCCAATTGCGGATCGTGGCAACTTGCACAAGCCACCTGTCCGCTTACACTTAAGCGGGGATCGTAAAAAAGATATTTCCCCAGTAAAACCTTGGCAGGATTGGTTGCATTATCCTTTGGAAAAGGAACTGCTGGCAAGTTCCCAATTTCCTGATAGGTAGCTACTACCGAAGAATCAATACCCGGCTTGGGCCATTTCGATTTATCGCCACTACCATAAACTTCCCTCAAGGCAGCAAGGTCTATAGGGTCTGTGGCCATTTCTTTTTTGGTTTGGGAAAGAGAAGCGCAACCTATAATGCCCGCAAGCAGGGCACTACCTATAATGAGTGTTCTTTGCATGTACAATTTATTTAATTCAAAAAAAATCAGGGTCGAAAACGGTATTTTCTTACCACCGAGGCTGGTCCGCCAACTTCGGTTTCATTGAAACTTACTTCCACTTCAAAAAGCTTTGCCATTTCATCATAGGTACCACTACCAGAGATACCAATGTGGAAAAAGGATTTATCCTTACGATAAAGTTTTACATCCTGTGGAATTACTTTAACCGTGCCTTTAGTTGCTCCTTCTTTTTCAGGAATAAATTCAAAACATTTTGGAATGGTAACATTATAATAGCCCGAATCAGAAGTAAGTCCGCCAGGCAATGACCCATAAAGAGAATTCATATACAAGGCATTGCTTCCTTTCCCGGTTACCCATGGATTTCCAAACCCGTACTTATTTGGATCATTATCATAAATAAGCGGGAAACTAGTCACCCTTCTCCAGCTTTGTGTCGATTCAAGAAAAATTTCTGCATTAGGGGTGTAAAACGGATTGGGTTGAAACCAAACCTTTACGGCTGTAGCATTGGGAGCATAAGTAGCTTCTGCAAACTGCTTTTTACAGGATAGAATCAACAATAAACTACCAAATACAAATCCCAAAAGGATAATATTTTTTTGTTTCATAACAGACTTGTTTTTTTCCTTTTCTCAATCATTTTTTATTCTTTTCCCCAAAGCATTACCGTTGATTGGGAATCGGGACAGCAAACCGCGGATCCGGATAATTTAGGGAACAATTGGAACCCAAACAATCCTGTCGGATTAAGTTTCTTTTTTTCCGGGTAAAATCAAATAAAGTGTGTCCTTCAAAACATAATTCTCTTCTTCTTTCCACAAAGATAGAATCCAAAACCTGTTGCTTATTCGTTAAAGCGAGAGATGGGGTTGAAGGATTGCCTCGCTGCCTGATCCGGTTCAGGTCAGTTTGTGCCGCCGTCAGGTTTTCCAGTTCAGCATAGGCTTCTGCCCTGCTTATAATAATTTCCGATATCCGAATCAGCTTCTGATTATTGGCGCTATCGTTTCGCCCTTGGTATTTGCGGGTAAACTGAAAATCCTGATTGCTTACCGTCTGTGTAAAAAACATACTTCCACGTCCTCTTACATCACCCGGAGCAAAAAGATTTAACAAATCGTTGCTGGCAGCCATGTAGCCAAAAGTAGTGTTGCCGGGATTAAAATTATCCCCATAGGAGGCCTGATTTTGATCTATTCTCGCAAAAAGCATAAAAATGGCTTCATTGTCCATGGAGTTAGAAGCCGACCTGCGCCAACTATTTTCATACCCTGCATTGCTCATCAAAGGATAATTATTGGTTATCAATTGGTCGGCAATATCAACTACTCCCTGCCAATTTTCCATATAAAGCAAAACCCTTAGTTTAATGGCCTTTGCTGCATCCGCACTTAGCCAGGTTTTATCGGATCCTCCTAGATATATAGGTACACTATTTGGGTAAAGCAACAATGCTGAATCGAGATCGACCATAATTTGTTGATAAACCGCACCTACTGTTGCAGCAGGCTCCACTGGGTCAGTCCCAAGGGTATTCTGGGTGCGGATTACAATACCGGAATGACCACCGTTAGCGCTAAAATTATAGGGTTGGGCAAACACCCGCACCAGATCAAAGTGCGCCAATGCCCGGAATGTATAGGCATCTGCAAGCATTCTATTTTTTTGTAGTGTGCTTGCGTTGGCAGCTTGGTTTATATTGGTCAGGATATTATTTGCACGGTAAATATTGTTATACCCAATTCGGTAAAAAGTGGTCATTTCATTAAACGATATTTGATTGGTGTTAGAAAAATTGTAAGTATTCACCAAAATAGTTGGATTGTTCCGGGCATATTTAATATTACCGCCCGTTAGGTCGGGATAAAGGAATAACGTTCTCTCATAATAATTGACATCTTTCAGGTTACCATACAATCCTACCAGTGTGGTACGGGCACCTTCAAAATCCATAAAAATATCATCAATGCTCAACCTGTTCGTAGGTTCCTGTTCGAGGAATTTGCGGCAGGAGCCAAGGAGAATCAGAACGGCAAATCCAGTTAAAAAAAGAGATATTTTATTCTTAAAACACATAGTTTACATTTATTTCAGCAAATTGATTTTTAAACAAACAAGAATAAATCAAGTCTACCAGTTGATTTGTACCCCCCCTGTAAATGATTCAGATTCGGGGAACCCAAACCGGTATTCCCTAATCCCATTTCGCCCTTCCGGAGACTTTTGCCGATTCCAGTACAACAAATTATTTCCATTAAAAAATACTCTTATCCCACTGGCCTTTATCACTTTTCTTAGAGATTTAGCCACTTCATAACTCAACCCTAATGCGGAAAGTTTTACATAAGTATCATCATATACATAATTCGATGAATTGGGTACAAAACGAACACGACTTCTTGCTTGTCTGTTTAATCTGGGTACAGAAGTAATATCCCCCGGTTTTTGCCATCTATCCAACAGATTTACACTCTGGTTTCGGTTATCAAGATTGTTGCCATTCCACTCGTTGCGGTAATTCACAAGTCTCTCGCCACCCCAACTATAAGTAATCACTACATTCAGGGTAAATCCATTATAAGAAAAGTTATTAATGAATCCTCCAACAAGATCAGGCAGCCGGTTTCCTATTACGTAACTATTTGTGATGTCAAACAATTCAGGGGTTCTTTCATCAGCACGGATGGTTTTTCCTGTTTTATCTAAAAATAAGGCCACACCTGTAGCAGGATCAATCCCTATCTGATTGAAACCCCATATAGCGCCGGTACTAACACCGGGACGGAGCGCCACCGCATTGTCTGAGGAACCAAATCTTTGCCCCCCGGCTTTTACTTCAAGTACTTCATTTTTATTATAACCAAAATTGAATACGGAGGTCCAGCGGAATTTTCTGGTTCTGAAAATATTAGCACTGATGCTTCCATCCCAACCCGAGTTTTTCATTTTAGCTGTATTGGCCAGAATATCACCAAAACCTGTTTCAAAAGGAACTTCTACAACTGATATGGCATCATTCAGGATTTTTTGATAAACATCGAACCCAATGGATAACCAACCGAACATTTTAGTACTAAATCCAACATTGGCTGTATTGGTGCGCTCCCACCCAAGGTCAGGGTTAGGCAATGTTATGGGTGCAGAAGAAACCTGTCGATTGTAACCCGCATTGTTAAACCCATATAAACCCCTCGCTTCATAACTACCAATCCTGCTATTGCCGGTAGTTCCAAAACTTCCCCGGAGGCTTAGTTTATCCAGCCATTTACTATTTGTCAACCATTTTTCTTTGTGGATATTCCAGCCAAGTCCAAAGGCACTGTTGAGGGTAGTATTTACATCGGTGCCAAAAATAGATGAAGCATCAATTCTACCGGTTATATTAGCATAATACCTTTCAGACAGGGTGTAACCAACCTGCGTATATAAGCTGTAAGCACTGTTTATCTGGATACTACTTGCTGTCCTTTGCTGAGAAGCATTGCTTAATTCGCGTAAGCGTTCATAGGAAAAACCAGTTCCCGAACCCCGGAGTAATTTGGTTTGCTGACTTAAAACTTCTATCCCGGAAAGAATATCGAGCTTGTGATTTTCACCAATTTGTGGGGTCCAGTTTCCTTGTAAAAATCCATTCCAATTAAATGACTGTCTGTCGATTATTTGTAAAAATCCATTTTCATTTCTACCCGTTTCATTGCGTGGCGACTGATAAAGTTGTTGCTTATTGATTTGTAAATCAGTACCAAAATTTGTACTAAACCGAAGATTAGGTAAGGCTTGAAAATCGAGTCGTATATTTCCCAATAGGCTTCCTCCTTCGCTATAGTTCTGGTTTTGCCCAAGCACTGCCAAAGGATTGGGCACTCCAACAATCTGGTAAAAAGTACTGTCTGCATTGAAAGCAGGAAGGTTAGGTAATATTGGCACCAATTCAGAATAGATATTCAATCCATTCTTTTTGGTGAGTGTAGGAGCTATTGAAGTGGATAAGGTGAATTTTTTAGAAAGCCGGTTATCAAGCCGAAAACGGAAAAATATTTTTTGAAAATCATTTCCCTTTTGGATGGCTTCCTGATTGAAAATGCTACCCGAAATACGGAATGTACTTTGTGCAGAGCCACCGCTTATTTCCAAATCATAATTCTGAAAAAAGCCAGTACGGTTGGTCAGCCCAAACCAATCGGTACTCATTTCCTTACTGCCAGCCAATCCTTCGGCTGCGGCCGGGTTAAACCCTTCGGAAATATACAGTTCCCTTGCCAGTTCATGATATTGTGCTCCATCAAGCCATTTTACCCGATTTATTGGATTGGAAATACCAGTGTTAATTTGAAAACCAAATTTTGTTTTACCAGCAAGACCTTTTTTAGTGGTGATAATAATAACGCCATTGCTGGCGTTGGCTCCGTAAACAGCAGAGGCTGCTGCATCTTTCAAAACACTGATACTTTCAATGTCATCCGGATTGATCCCGGAAAGTGGATTGATGAATTCTTCATCTCCAAATTGTGTTGGCTCATCCCCTTTCCTTTGCTCGGTTACCGGCACGCCATCTATTACATACAAGGGTTGGGAAGAAGTGGTAAGCCCTTGTCTGCCGCTGCCAAAAACTTCACTGATGGAATTTTGCCCTCTGATATTGATTCGTACTGGTGCGCCTAAATTGGTATTGGTTTCTACCTGAACCCCTGGCACCAAACCTTCCAGCATTTTATCAAAGCTTTCAATCGGTCTGTCAACGAGCAACTCTTTACTACTCAATGTGGATATGGCACCTACTACTTCTTCTCTTCTTTTTGCCTTCCCATATCCACTGGTTATAACCACATTATCAAGTTCTTTCCCATCGGTTTCCAGGCTTATTTGAAATTCTGTTTTGCCTTCAATAGCCACAGAAAAAAATTTATAGCCTACGTAGGAAAAAATCAGCGTTCCATCCATTCTATCTCCGGGTACTTTTAATAAAAAACTACCATCTGCAAAAGAGAGTGTCTTAAGCTTCTGACCCTTCAATTGTATCGTAACCCCTTGAAGAGGTACATTCAATTCCCGATCAGTGATAGTACCCCGTACCTCGGTTTGAGAAAAGGCTTTATTTCCTGCAAAAAACAGCAAAAATATACTCAGAAAACCGCTAAAAATGAAATGAAATCGTACTTTCATATTGTAGTTTCAATAGCCAGAAAGTGGTATAAATATTTTTGGATGAAGATTTTTTCCAAAAAGAGAAATAACAAAAATAAGTCAATCTTTTAAAAAAAAATTGAAGTTTTAGCAAAAATATTAAAAAAAATTAACAATATGTACGATTCCCATAGATTTTCGCCCTAACAGACAGGTAAATGAATCAAAAACTAATAGCTGCAGTATCCCTTATTTTGGGGATACTGCCGGCAATGGAATCCGAGTACAAAAGAAAATAATCCGGTTGTGCTGGTTTCAAAAAAAGGCACCGCACAAGTAACCTCACCAGTAAGTGTTACAGATAATAACAGTGGCATGTATATTGCCTGGATTGAAAACCGAAATGCAGCAACAGCCAATCATATTTTCCTGACGCATTTAATGGCAAACGGGGTTAAAGACCCAAAATTACCTGAAGAAGGCAAAACCATTTGTAATGCTAATGGGGCGCAAAACAACCTGAACATGGCGGAAGATGGTAACGGTGGTGTAGTCCTCACATCGACCGACCCCCGCAATAATGCCATTAGCAGTGGCGATATTTATGCGCAGAGGGTGGCTATTACCGGTGACATTTTGTGGCCGGAAAATGGAGTGCAGCTTACTCTAAACACTTCCAACGAAACCGGGCCTGTTTTGGCAAGAGTCTCCGCAACCAAAATGGCTATTGCCTGGCGTTTTTTCGCCAAAAGCCTTGATCTCGCCTTGAACTATATTAATTTATCTGATGGCTCAAAAGCATTGGCGACAGATGTACTGGTGGTCAATCTTTCAAATAATCAAACCAATCAACAATTGGTTGCCGATGGAAAGGAAGGTTGTATTCTGGTATGGACCGACGGAAGAAATGGAAACTCCTCATCCGGAATTTATAGCCAACGATTCAATAACTCAGGCGATCCTTTATGGGCAGCCTCAGGTTTGGCACTTCGTGCTGCAGCCGGCTCAAATACAACTGCTCCACAAATTGTAACTGATGGAAATGAAGGAGCAGTAATCACCTGGTCCGATAGCAGAAATGGCCCTACTAATGCCGATATTTACATACAAAGAGTCAACGGAAATGGGGATGCCCTTTGGACTGCAGAAGGAGTGCAGGCAACCAATGCTACCGGGCAGCAATTATTACCTACGCTGGTAAAAAGTAGTAATCAATTTGTTGTATCCTGGAATGACGGACAAAACAGTCCTACGAATATCGATTTGTATGCTCAGGCTTTTTCTGCCTCAGGGACTGCATTATGGAATGGTGGCAATCCCCTTGCAGTGGTTACAGAAGCGGGAAACCAACCCATTTTAACCAATGCTCCTGTAATGGTAGCAGACGGTTCCGGTGGAGCATTTATGGTGTGGGATGATCGCAGAAATGGCGCCGGGGATGATGACATTTATTCTCAATATATTAGTGCAGCAGGAACCATCGAGTGGCCAACCATGGGTAATCCAGTAAGCATCATTTCCGGAAGCAATCAAACAACCCCTGTTGCAGTTGAAGGCGATTTGGGAAGTATAGTAGTAGCTTGGCGCGATAGCAGATCGTCGGTTACTTTCGGCGAATTGTATGCTTCCAATATCCAAAAAATCGGAGTATTTCCCCTACAGTTTCTTCAGGTAGCTGCTCAGGTTCAAAACAAATCTGTTACTATTCGTTGGACAACAGCAAACAGTTTCAACGTAGAAACTTTTGACATTGAAAAAAGCCTGAATGGCCAACAATTTATAACCATTATAAAAGTGGCTGCTTTCAATACTGCGGTGACAAAGAGCTACAGCTACCTTGATCCCAAAAAAGCGGAAGGATTTCTCTATTACAGAATCAAAGCCAATGATAAAGATGGAGCAATACAAATATCAACAGTCGTAAAAGCATCAGTACTATCCCACAACGGGGAACAAACCTATATTTATCCCAATCCAGTTGCCGATGTAATGAATATTCAAACGGAAAATCTCTCTGCTGGTACTTATCAGGTAAGGGTATTTGATTTGTCAGGGAAGAACAGAATGAATACCCGTTTTATTCAAAGCCAGAACAGACAATCCGTATTTTCAATCGGTCTTCAAAATATCAACCGTGGTATTTACAAGCTGCAAATAACTGACGAAAAAGGACAAGTAATTTTTACTCAAAATATGATTAAGCAATAAAATGTAATCCACTTTTCCATAGTTGCCATTCAAAAACCATCCACAATAAGGGACTTTTTTATTCAAAAGAAAGTCCCTTAGTGATTGTTAAAAAATAATTAGTACATTTGGCAAAACTATTTTTTATGTTTAGCGATGATGAATTACAAAAAAAGTTCAGTTCTGTATTGCCGTATTTAGATGAAAGTACAGCACGTTTATATCTGGGTAGTGAGGCTCAGATTTTAGGTAGGGGTGGGAAGCAACGTGTTGCAAAATTGGCGGGGGTAAGCAGGGTTAGAATAGATAAAGGTATTTCTGAAATTACAGATAAAGCATTAGATAAAAATGCCCTTTCTCACAGAATACGAAAAGTTGGCGGCGGTCGTAAAACACACAAACAAAGTCAATCTGGTTTAATGGAAGCGTTGGAATCAATTGTTAATCCACATACACGTGGTGATCCGATGAAAGTGCTTTTGTGGATTAGTAAAAGCTTAAGAAATATTGAAGCTGCATTGAAAGAAAAGGGCTATTCAGTGAGTTATGTAACTGTAGGGGATTTGCTAAAGTCACTTGGGTATAGTTTGCAGGCAAATAAGAAAACTGAGGAAGGTGGTAAAGACCCTGACAGAAACGAACAATTTGAGTTTATCAATAAAACAGCTACAACTTTTATGGCTGAGAATTCTCCCGTGATATCGGTAGATTGTAAAAAGAAAGAACTGATT
>JBBQXO010000168.1:0-10735 GCA_038209595.1 Chitinophagales bacterium | reverse complement strand
AGTGGTTCAACCTGTAACGGGGAGTTTTACATTTATTAGTGATTACGAAAGCTTTATTCCCGAAGACTATATAACCATTGTTGGCATCGAAAATCCCGAAAATTTTGCACAAATACATCAGCAGCAATATTTGTTCGCAGGGTTAAAAGCCGTGTTCATTTGCCGCTATCCGCAATCAAACGATGCTATAAAATGGCTGCAGGCAATTCCCAATGACTACCTGCATTTTGGCGATCTCGATTTTGCAGGGATTAATATATTTTTGAACGAATACCAAAAATGCTTGGGTGCTAAAGCTACCTTTTTTATTCCCCCTAATACTGCTGAATTACTTAAACGCTATGGTAACCGTGAACTATACAACCGGCAATTAAGCCTTGCACCCAATGTTGACGAAATAACCAATGGCAAACTGCGCGAATTGATTAAACTGTTGCATGAAAATAAGTGTGTATTGGAGCAGGAGATTTTTATTGGAGCGGGTGATGCTTGAAAGGTTAACGAGTTGAAAAGTTGACGAGTTAACCTGTCAACCCAACAACTTAAAATATGATTAGCCTAGTTTTTCTTGAAAAAATTTACGCAAGTATTCAAAATCTTCAGTTGAAAATGATGGTTGCATTAGAAAGATAAATTCATCATCGTGCATATATAACAGCATTACAGTTTCACTAGATTCTTTTAATTCTAAATTCTCCCATTTTAAAGTTTGCACCTTTTCGTCAAAATTGACAAGCAGATGATTTTGAAAAATACTTATTTCCAAAGTCTTGCCCAGTCCAAGGAACTTCACATAATTAAGTGTTTGCATTCTGTATTCCTTCTTCCAAACAACTTCATAAAATAATTTGAATGTAAAATAAAAGCATATAATAGTCACTAGGCCTAAATACCATGCCGACTTCGGATTATAAAATGCAAATATCCAAACCAACAAAAAGGCCAATATTGAAATAATGAAAGAAATGATTACACCACGGGTAGAATGGTAAGTCCAAATTGAATTTGGATTACCCGTTTTTAATGTTTCTATAAATTGGTCGCCAGTCAGGGTGCCAACTATTATTTTAATTGGCTTTTCATCGGTCATAGAAATGGATCATTTTAAAATAGCACCTAAGATAATCGGTTTACTATTTGTACAATTAATAAGGTATTCAAAGTTGGTAAGATGGAATTTTTTTGATTACCCATACCAATGCAGACGAAAAGGATATTACTAATCATCTTAATAAAAATCCCGCCATTTTCCAATGACGGGATTTTTTATAATGTGTCAAGTTGGATTGTTGACTAGTTAACCAGTCAACTCGTTAACTCATCAACCCAATTAACCAACCTATCCTTCAAACTGCTTCCTTATTATATTCAAGGCTGCTCCTTCTTTAAACCACTCAATTTGCTGTGTATTATAAGTATGATTAACAGAAATGGTGTCAGAAGTGCCATCAGCATGGTGGAAAACCATGGTAAGAGGCTTGTCTGGCGCAAACTCAGTCAGGCCAACAATATCAATGCTATCGTCTTCCTGAATTTTATCGTAATCAGTTTTTTCAGAAAAGGTGAGACCGAGCATACCCTGCTTTTTCAAGTTGGTCTCATGGATACGCGCAAAGCTTTTTACCAATACGGCTCTTACACCAAGGTGACGGGGTTCCATAGCGGCATGTTCGCGGCTGCTGCCTTCGCCGTAGTTTTCGTCGCCTACCACTATGGTTCCTATGCCTGCGGCTTTGTATGCTCGCTGCGTAGCCGGTACGGGGCCGTATTCGCCTGTAATCTGATTTTTTACATTATCGGTTTTTTCATTAAAATAATTCAATGCCCCAATCAGCATGTTATTGCTGATATTATCGAGGTGGCCACGGAATTTTAACCAGGGACCTGCCATGCTGATATGGTCGGTGGTACATTTTCCTTTGGCCTTAATAAGTAGTTTTAAACCTAATAGGTCAGTACCTTCCCATGCAGTAAACGGATCAAGCAATTGCAGACGCTTACTTGCAGGATCTACCAATACACTTACATGGCTACCGTCTTCGGCAGGAGCTTGAAAACCGGCATCTTCCACATCAAACCCTTTTGGAGGCAATTCGTATCCCGTTGGCGGATCAAGTTTTACCTGCTCGCCATGTTTATTCGTAAGCGTATCAGTAAGTGGATTGAAATTCAGATCTCCTGCAATGGCGAGAGCCGTTACCAGTTCAGGGCTGCCTACAAAAGCCATGGTATTGGGGTTGCCATCTGCACGCTTGGCAAAGTTTCTGTTGAAACTGTGTACGATGGTATTGCGCTCTTGTTTTTCGGCTCCTACACGGTCCCACATCCCTATACAAGGGCCACAGGCATTTGCAAAAACGGTTGCTCCAATTTCGGCAAAGGTTTCCAGAAATCCATCCCGCTCAATGGTATAACGAACCTGTTCGCTACCCGGAGTAATGGTAAATTCCGATTTGAGCGTTAAGCCCTTTTCAGAAACCTGTTTGGCAAGGCTTACAGCCCGGCTTATGTCTTCGTAACTGCTGTTGGTGCAACTTCCAATAAGACCCACTTCAATTCTGGTAGGCCAGTTGTTGGCAGCCGCGGCTTCCTTCATTTTACTTATAGGCGTTGCCAGATCGGGTGTAAAAGGTCCATTCAGGTGTGGTTCCAGTTCACTCAGATTTATTTCAATCACTTCGTCAAAATAGTCCTCAGGGTTTTCATAAACCTCAGGATCGCCTGTCAAATGCCCGGCAATGCCATCAGCAAGGGTCGCTACAGCTTCTCTACCGGTTGCCTTCAGGTAGCGGCTCATGCTTTGGTCGTATCCAAAGGTAGAAGTGGTTGCTCCAATTTCGGCTCCCATATTACAGATAGTTCCTTTACCGGTGCAACTCATAGATAAAGCACCTTCTCCAAAATATTCAACTACCGCGCCGGTTCCGCCTTTTACAGTAAGAATTCCAGCCACTTTTAAAATCACATCTTTAGGAGCGGTCCAGCCATTTAGTTTACCATTTAGCTTTATGCCAATCAGTTTGGGCATTTTCAATTCCCAGGGCAGTCCTGCCATTACATCGCAGGCATCAGCTCCACCTACACCAATAGCAATCATACCGAGTCCACCAGCATTTACTGTATGGCTGTCAGTACCAATCATCATGCCACCGGGAAAGGCGTAGTTTTCCAACACCACCTGATGAATAATGCCTGCACCGGGTTTCCAAAAACCCAATCCATACTTATTGGAAACAGAAGCCAGAAAATCAAATACTTCCTTACTTTCATTTACAGCCTTTTCCAAATCTACCTTACTATTGTCTTTGGCAACAATCAGGTGATCACAATGGACAGTGCTTGGCACGGCTACTTTGTCGCGGCCCGCCTGCATAAACTGTAAAAGAGCCATTTGTGCCGTGGCATCCTGCATAGCTACCCGATCCGGCGCAAAGTCAACATAATCTTTCCCACGGGTATAAGCAGTGGTTGCATCCCCATCAGTCAGATGGGCGTATAATATTTTTTCGGTTAATGTCAATGGCCGGCCAACGGCTTTTCGGGCGGCTGTAACCCGGGCAGGAAACCCTGCATAGACAGCCTCAATCATGGAAAGATCAAACATCGGTTTTATATTTGGTTGATTAAGTGGATATTAATGGCGAATTTAAGACTAATCAGGGAGCAAAAAAAGAGCCTATTGCCATTCTGTCTCCAAATAGTGGAATTTCTGCATATTGGAGCGGATTCAGGATTTTCTAAATTTTTTACAACAATTGCTTAACAAATTACCAATATCTTTGTTATTGGTTTTTAAACTGAAGATTATGATGGATCGTTTTCGGAATTTTATTGAATGGAACGCCTTTGGGGTATGTACCTTTTTGGGTGAAAAATTTGACATTGCGTCCTCTAAAATAAGACTCTATTTTATCTATCTTTCCTTTTTTACTTTTGGGAGCCCTGTTATTATATATTTTTTCATTGCCTTTTGGATGAATGTAAAAAGCTACATTTTACCAGGCAAACGGAATCCGCTCTGGTATAAGTAATTGGTTGATTTTCAATTATTATCCTTCCTCTTCTTTCATAATTTGCAGGTCTCCGTCAACTATTAGTTGAACACCATTTGGCACAATCAGGCTAACCTTTGCAGGAATAATAACCATACCAGTAATAGTACAAATTCCACCTGTCGTTGGCAATATTAAAATTACGTTGCCTGCGGGAATATCACCTGCCGGGACTTCACTTTCTAACCAGTTTTCCGGATTTTCCCAAGCTCCATTTCCGTTAAAAACAAATACCTTCTGAGTGAGCGCACTTGTTCCGGGAACTTTTGCCACACCGCGAAAGGCTGTATTGGTTTGCGTTATTGATAGGAGGTCAATGAGTGGCGCAAAAGGTTGATTATAGCCGGCAGTATCAATAATCCGTACAAATTCTCCACCTCCTGTCGCACCGCTTCCACCTTTACGGGTAGCATAGAGCAAGGTGCCCGTTCCAAAAAAAGTTCCCGTAACTGCCCGGTAATTATCGGCAGCACTTCCGGCGATTCCATTCGATATCCAGCCAGGTGCCGTCCACCAGCGAATATTTTACCACTCCATTCAGTTCATCTGCCAGATACATCATTTCCGGACCTGCTTGAGCAGGTACAATATCTGCAAAAAATACATCACTTACAGACGCATTATTAAATGGAATGCCGGGCAAAGGGATAGCTTCCACACCAGAAGTATCAGGCAAGCCTTCACCTACTTTCATCACCCTTGTATTCACCACACCCGATCCGTGTGTAAGGTATAGTTCGCCATTAAAAAGATTGATATTTCGCGTATTAGTAACCGTATTGCATACAATTACCGAAGTGTCAACGGCTTCTTTTACAAAATATACCCCGCGTGTACCGCCCGCTGTCCAGTACCCGCTGTTTCCATCATTGGTTACCACACTTCTAAAAGAGGCATTGGGATATAATTTATCAATTGGTAAAATAATCGGTACATCAATTAGCCCCAGAGAATCTACTCTTGCGATACTTCTTCCCGCAGCAGTGCCGGCACTTGTTACACTTGAGGTTCCCGGGAACAGGTTATAGCCTCCTAAGGTCAGGTACATTCCGTTTCCGGAAAGCCTTAATTGACCTTCCGTAGTACTGCGGCCACTCAGGGTAAGCTTACGGTCGCCGGAAAGTGGGAAAAGTATACTTTGTATTAAAACTCCTGCAGGTGTAAATTCCTCCAGAAAAACAGGCGACGAGCTATTAGGCAGCGCGGAATCTGGGCTACCCACCCTAACTACAGCAAGGTTACCAGGGGTAAAAACAAAAGGTTGAGTAAACGCTCCTGTTGCGGAAAGTAACAACCATAGAAAGTGGATTTTTTTCATATGAAATGATTTTAAAAAGAAGGATTTCTCTGTATAAAAGCTATTTATAATTTTGCCTAATGAATGCCTGACGAATTAACAAGCGGCTATCTTGCTTTCCCGATTATGGTTATGGGAACCTTACAACTGCCTGTCGAAGAATCAGTAACTTTTCAAGCAATGGTTCCAGCAAATCAAGTTTCAACATGTTAGCTCCATCACTTTTGGCAACCGCAGGATTGGGATGTGTTTCAATAAAAAGGCCATCGGCACCGGTAGCAATGGCGGCTTTGGAAATGGTACCAATCAACTGCGGGTTGCCTCCCGTAATCCCGCTTGTTTGGTTGGGTTGCTGCAGGCTATGTGTGCAATCCATAATTACGGGGGTGCCATGTGCTTTCATCCAGGGAATGTTACGGTAATCCACTACCAGATCCTGATAACCAAAGGTATTACCTCTTTCTGTGAGTATTATTTTTTCATTACCCGCTTTTTGAATTTTTTCTACGGCAAATTTCATAGAATGACCGCTAAGAAATTGTCCTTTTTTTACATTCACTATTTTCCCTGTAGCAGCAGCGGCCTCCAATAAATCAGTTTGCCGACAAAGAAAAGCAGGTATCTGCAGAATATCAATATATTTTGCAGCTTCGGCACATTCGTCATGGGCATGCACATCGCTTGTTGTGGGTAAACCGTATTTTTCCCCTACTTTCTTTATTAATGATAGCCCAAGCTCGTCGCCAAGGCCCGTAAAACTTGCTGCACTTGTACGATTGGCTTTACGATAACTGGCTTTAAATACATAAGGTATTTCCAGTTTTTTACAGATTCCGCTAACAGTTTCCGCAATTTCCATCACAAGGTCTTCGCTTTCAACTACACAGGGGCCGGCAATGAGGAAGAAATGGTTGGGATTATAAGCCTGATGGGCAAACAATTCTTGGAGATAATTTGGTAACATACAAGTACAAAAATAGGGTAGGAGCCTGAAGGAACCATACAGATTCTGAAGAAGGCGTTAAAATCCTTCGTTGTCTAGCAAAAGGTTATTCTTCTGCAAGAGGAACTGAAAGGTTGACCTAAATGGTTACCTGATGACAAAAACGCAAATCGAACCGGTTTTTGAACACACCTAAACGGTTATCTTTGGCACAAAAATTATTAATTTCTATGGGTTTATTCCCTTTATTACACATATTGCTGCGTTTGGAAGGAATTTCATTGCCCTTGAAAAATCCGGTACTGATCTTTTCTACCATTCTTTTTATCATACTTTTTGCCCCTATCATCCTCAACAAACTCCGGATACCCCATTTAATTGGGTTGATTATTGCGGGGGCGGTCATTGGCGAAAATGGTTTCCATTTAATCAGCCGCGACGGAGCCTTCACTTTATTTGGTCAGGTAGGGTTACTTTACATCATGTTTTTGGCTGGTCTCGAAATAGACCTTGCAGAGTTTAAAAAGAACAGTGGTAAGAGTCTTGTTTTCGGAATGTACACCTTTTTAATTCCTGCAGGTGTAGGAACCATCGTAGGAATATATATCCTGGGTTTTTCGTTGCAATCTTCGCTGTTGATCGCAGCTATGCTTGCTTCGCACACCCTGATTGCTTATCCTATTGTGAGTAAATTGGGCATGTCGAAAAACCGGGCGGTTAATGTAGCCATTGGTGCTACGCTAATTGCTGATATCCTCGCCCTTTTAATACTTGCTATCATTAGTGATTCAGTAAAAGGCACGCTCGATGATCAGTTTTGGTGGCGGCTTGCCTTTTCGGTTATTGCTATGGCGGTCGTTATCATGTTTGTTTTCCCCATCATTGGCCGCTGGTTTTTCAAAAGAAATGATGACAGTATTTCACAATATATTTTTGTATTAGGAATCGTTTTTCTTGGCGCCTTTCTGGCGGAAGTTGCCGGTGTGGAAGCCATCATAGGAGCCTTTTTAAGCGGATTGGCAATAAATCGGTTGATACCCAATACCAGCCCTTTAATGAACCGGATTGAATTTGTAGGCAATGCCTTATTTATTCCGTTCTTCTTAATAGGCGTTGGAATGTTGTTGAATTACAAAGTTTTTTATGAAAACCTGGAAACCTTAAAAGTGGGAGCAATTATAACTATCGCAGCCACGGTTACCAAATATGCAGCATCCTGGCTTGGTCAAAAAACCTTTGGGTTTACTACCGATGAGCGACGGATTTTATTTGGGTTGAGTAATGCGCGGGTAGCGGCCTCATTGGCTATTGTTTTGGTAGGATACAATACTATTTTAGGACAGGCTGCTGATGGTACCATGGTAAGATTGCTGAATGAAAATGTGTTGAACGGAACCATTGTGATGATATTGATCACCTGTACCATTGCTTCTTTTTCAGCACAAAAAGGGGCTAGAAATATGGCCATTCTTGATAACACAAATGATACAAAAGATGAAACGGATATTTCCGAAAAAATTCTGATTGCATTGGATGATCAATCGCTTGCTGAAGAAATGATGAACCTGAGCATCACCATCAAATCGAAGCATAACCGCGATGGATTGTATGCCTTACATGTGTTGCAAAACGACAATCCCTCGCAATCTGACGCTAAAGCAGCGGAGAAAGTATTGGAAAAGGCAGCTACAGCAGCAGCAGCTACCGATAATTATGTGCATCAGTTAAAGCGGTATGATTCCAATATTGTACACGGTATTTCGGGGGTGGTACGCGAACATGATATCACAGACCTGATTATAGGACTTCATAAACGAAAAGAAGGCAGTGAAGGCATCATGGGATATGTAACTACAGGTATACTTGCCAAATGTAATATCACCACCATGATTTACAAACCGGTTCAGCCCCTTTCAACCATAAAGCGGAATCTTGTGATAGTACCCGAAAAGGCGGAACGTGAAATAGGACTGCCTTTTTGGTTGATAAAATTGTGGAATATCAGTAAAAATACGGGAAGCAAGCTGGTGATCTATGGCAATGATTATACCATTGATTTTATAAAAAATGTAGCCAAAAGTCATCCGGTAGATATTGTTTACAAGTTGTTCACTGACTGGGATGATTTCCTCATTTTAGGAAAGGAACTGCGCTCAGATGATAACCTTTATATTGTAATGAGCAGGAGAAATCATCCTTCCTACACTCCGGCTATGCAGCGTATTCCACACTACCTGAGCAAATATTTTACGGATTCTAGCTTTGTATTGATTTACCCGATGCAATCGGGTGGGGCAGGCAATGAGGCCAATGACCTTATCAATCCTAGTGTATTGGAACCGATTCAGGATAACCTCGATAGGCTGGATGAAATAGGAAGAAATATCAGTAAGATTTTCAAGAAAAGATCCTGAGCAATTCTCACCCAATAAGAAATACATTTTTTGAAAATAAGGAACCTTATTTTTGCGCCTCGGTTTTTTTTAAAAAAAGGCCGGAAACGATAAATTGCATATGATAAAAGATAAAATTTTGGTGATTGGAGCAAGTGGTCAGATTGGTGTGGAATTGACGCTTGCGCTTCGGGAAATATACGGGAACGGTAATGTAATTGCAAGCGATCTGCGGGAACAGAACCCTTTACTGGAAGGTACCGGGCCTTATGTGTCGCTCGATGTAATGAACAAAGAAATGTTGCATGTACAGGTAATCCGGCAGGGCATTACACAGATATACCTGCTGGCGGCAATCCTGAGTGCAACCGGCGAAAAAAATCCGGGTCTTGCCTGGCACCTAAACATGCAGGGACTTTTAAATGTACTTGATATAGCCCGGGAAGAACAGATTCAGAAAGTGTACTGGCCCTCAAGTATTGCGGTATTTGGCCCTACAAGCCCAAGGCGAAATTGCCCGCAGCAAACCATTATTGAGCCGGTTACCGTTTATGGTATCAGCAAATATGCCGGAGAATTCTGGTGTAATTACTATCACCAACGGTATCAAATTGACGTACGCAGTTTGCGGTACCCCGGTTTGATCAGTTACAAATCAGCACCGGGAGGCGGTACTACCGATTATGCCATAGAAATTTATCAGGAAGCATTGGAAGAGAAGCATTACGATTGTTTTTTGAAAGAAGATACTTACCTGCCTATGATGTATATGCCCGATGCCATTCGTGCTACCATTGAACTGATGGAGGCTCCTGCAGAAAAAATATCAATCCGCCACAGCTATAACATCAGCAGTATGAGTTTTTCTCCCAAAGAAATTGCCGCCGAAATAAAAGGGCATATTCCTGATTTTACGATTAATTATGAGCCCGATTACCGGCAGGATATTGCAAATGGGTGGCCTCAGAGCGTTGATGATGCTGTTGCGAGGAAAGATTGGGGATGGGAGGAAGCTTATGATCTCAAAAGAATGACCAAGGATATGTTGGATAATATGACCATTCCGGTATAGGCATTTAGACATTTCTAAAAATCTCTGAGGCTTGTTTATGCCAATTGCATAAAGGGCTTATTTACAATGGATATGCAATATATTTCTTCTCTATTCCGCTGCTACTTAATTTTCGTGCCTGGTTTGAGCCGTTTTTAAAAGACCCTCTATGATTGTTTTACAATAAATGGGAATTTTTGAAATAAAATACGTCATTTTCTTGCCGGGTCCAGCAGTGATTTACCAAGGCAATTGCCAGAGAATTTCATTGGCTTTGTCATCCCATTGCTTCCAGCGTTTTACCAAAGTATTTACGGTAGCAAATAATTCGTCCCGGTTTATTTCTTTTCCTCCTTTAAAAGGCTTCTGCTTTTGAATAAGCTGCGGGTCTGTCAGTTCAACCTTGGTAGCAAACCAAGTGGTATTGATTCTGGGAAAAGCGAGCCCAAGGATGAGTCCGGGGAGGCCATGAAATCCCTCAGGACCGCCAGGAGCCAGTATTTCCTCCGCATAAAAAGCTACTACATACAAGGAATCATTGAAACGCCCAAGCGCTTTTCGGCAATCAAACCCTGCAATTGGTCTTATTTCATCCATTATCTTCCACTCAATTTGCAGCAGGCTGTCCTTTATTAAAAACTTTTCTTCATAAACCTGTTTTTGCTGTATCACTTTTCCATCAGAAAACGAAGCATAAGATTTATTATCCTGTGTAAGATCTCCCCAACTCTTGTAAGGATCTTCGCTAGCCATTCTACCCGGAGCATAATAGCTTTCAGTTGGAGATAGTATCAAATCAAAATAAAGCTTGCGGTAAACCGGCATTCTCTTCTTCATTTCTGTCACCCAATCATTGTCTCCCATGTTTTTATGCATATTGATGGTTTTTTCATATTCCACCTTTGCATATTTTATAAAATCACTTTGTGCTGAAACGGTAACCGGAAATAAAAAGAACAGTAGATATTTCATTTCGAATATTTTTAAATTTTGATTTTA
>JBBQXO010000167.1:0-10798 GCA_038209595.1 Chitinophagales bacterium | reverse complement strand
TTGGTCAACAATGCATTTTATGTGGTAGATGAAAAAAAGAAAACCGGCATTGCAGGCTATGAGCCTACTGTTACCATAGCAACCCGTTACATACAGCCCCCAGGGGGTCGGGCTGTTGAAATAAAAGTCTCTGACAATGGGGGCGGCATTCCACCATCGATAAAAGAGAAAATTTTCCAACCATTCTTTACCACCAAACCTACAGGTAAAGGAACAGGTTTGGGTTTATCATTAAGCTATGATATAGTGAAGGCACACGGTGGGGAACTAAAGGTGGTGAGCGAGGAGGGGCAGGGATGTACCTTTATCATTCATTTGCCCATTGCTTAAATAACTGCTTAACATCAATAAAGACTATAAAAATTATAACTAACTGAAAGGCACCTTTAAAAATCACTCAGACAAGGCCTGCCAATTTTATAACACTGGAATAGATAAGTAAGGCCTTGCACCTTTATTATAACTGAGGATGTTATGAAATGTATATAACCTGGCATCAGGGGTTTTTAAAGATGCCCTGACACCGAAAAATAATATTCTATCCAGTGAAAGTACACTTTCTACAGCTATGATTATTGAGTACTATGTAAAGGGTTTATAGATAAAAATAGGAAACAATAAACTCCAATAATCATTACAAATACCGTATTTTGAGGATAACCCTCTACCCCACAAAGGATTTGGTGAAAGTTTATGAGAGTTTAGTTACATTTGAATCATAAGAAAAAAGGCATTATTTAATCCAAGACATACTACAAAATAACGATTTCCTCTACATGATGAAAGTACCTTTTATGGAAATATTGACCTCAAAAAAGCATTCAAAAGTAGGAATCCCCGGGTACTGGAGCAAATTCAGTATATCAGCAAGGGGACTTTGATATTACAATTTTAATCCGACTCTCTGCATAAGCACCGACTAAAAAAATACAAACTATGAAGACACCACTAACATTTGCCTCCAGAAAAGAAATTGATGTAACGCTAACTGTACTTGAAGGCAAGGTGCCTGATGATATTTATGGGCACCTGTACTTTAACTCTCCGGCAGGTACCGTAAATAGTGAAACTCCTATCCCGGAGCGATTTCCTGATGGAAAGGTAAATTCAGAATATGGTGAGATGATTTTTAATGGAGATGGTATGATCTTTCGTTTTGACCTCCATGCAACAGGTTCTATTTCAGTAAAATCGGCCATGATGAAGGCACCTTGCTTTTATGCAGACGAAGCGACCAAATATGGTACCGATTACTTTAATCAGGGATTATACTTTAAAGGTATGGGGCTTGCCCGTACCTCCATGAAGATGGGTTCACGCAACCAATTGAATACTTCTCTCAATGCCTTTAAATTTCCAGGGGATGAACATACAAGAATTACGGCAAATTTTGATGCAGGGCGGCCGTATGAATTAAATCCCGAAACCATTTCCATTAAAACACCAATTGGTGCCAATTCCGAATGGCTTGGAGAATTTCCGGAAGCTATGGAATATACATTCCCTTTAATCCAGTCAACGGCACATCCTTCATTCGACCCCGTGAGCCAGGAGTTTTTTACCGTAAATTTTCTTAAAAGTCTCGGAGACCTTTTATTTAGTAATAAAAGGATTTTTCAAGATCTTGCAGGAGAAAAAGATTTGGTAACACGGCACGTTCAGGAGCTGCATGCCCAATTAAAAGGCAGGTTTATAAAAAGTTCCTGGTTTTTTAAACTATTGGCCAAACTGTTTGAATTTTTACAAATGGCCAAAGGCAAAAAGGATATCCCCCCTTTTGATATAGATGCCGTATTAAAAGATTTAAAAGAAAAGGCAGAAGGATTTTTGGGTATGTCGAATGCTGTATGGCTTTACCGATGGACAGGACAGGGCCCGCTAGACCGTTGGAGGGTTGTGGACGAAGAGGGCGACGACTTGATTATTCAGCAAACCATGCACCAAACCAACTTTTCAAAAGATTATATTGTATTGGTAGATTCATCGTTGAAATTTGCAGTAGATGTTATGTTTAGCGTTCCCTTTCCAAACGAACCGTGGCTTGACGAACTTGTACGCTGGATTACTGCCAAAACGCTTTTGCCAGAAACACCTTTGTATATTATAAAGAGGGAAGACCTAAAGCCCGGCGGAGGAAAGGTAACAGCAAAAAAGATAATTGTACCCCTGGAAACAGTACACTACTCTATTAACTATGATAATCCCCAAAATCTAATAACCATCCATACTTCGCACAATACGGCAAGTTGTGCGGCTGAATGGATAAGACCATACGACAAACTGGCCATTGACCACAAAATACCCGCTCTCAAAAATACAGTAGGTCTGATGACCTCTGGGGAAATGGATATAGGACGTATTGGAAAATTCATTATCAATGGAGAAACAGGTGAAGTATTGGATGAAAAAATAATTCACAGCAAGGGATTTGATGGCGATGTGGTACATAATGTGCAGGCCCATACCTGGGCTGTAGGCTTAAATACCTATCGGGATATTGTATCAGCCGACAACCCCGTGCCTGTAATCCGTCATAACTATTGGCAATCCTACGGGCTCGACCCCCGCATGCTAACTCGTTTTATTTTCAAACTTTACTACGATTATAGAAACAGAATTATACCTGCAGAAAAATTGTTAGATTACACAAAACAGCAAGTACCCTTTTGCTTATTCAGGCAAGATACAGAGACCATGCGTATTGATGAAGACTATTGGGTATTCAAAATGAATGAAAATTTCCGTTCGCTACAATTTATCCCTCGCAGCAGACCTGATGGTGCACCAGCAAATTTAGATCCGCAGATGGATGGCTATATTTTTTGCACCATGATCAATGGGGAAAATGATGTAATGAATGCACCGGATGCCTATAGCAGAGAAATTTGGATTTTTGATGCTGCAAGCCTCAAAAACGGTCCTATTTGCAAATTAGCCCATCCCGATCTTCAATATTCCTTTACTATTCATAGTATTTGGGTACCTGACTGCATAAATACACAAACCACATATAATATTAATGTCCGGGAAGATTTCAATTGGGTAATAGCGCAATTTCCCGATGCAGAAAAACAAAAAAATATGAAAACTTTTATGGATAAAAATGTTTATCCATTCTTCCCATAAAGAATCATACTAAAAAATAAATGAGGGTTCCACAGATAGAAAATAAATGACATGGCAATTGGAAATTCATTAAAGTCATTACTCCGGCATAAAAAAATCACACTGCCAGAAGCCATAAGTATTTCATGGAAAATACTAGACTGGCTTGAAGAGCTTCATATAGCAAATTTAAAACAGCATAACTTCCATACAGATCTATTTATCTATCATAATGAAACAAATAAAATAATTTTTCCCGAAAAGGATTCCCCTTTATTACTAGAAGAATTACCACCTGAATATTTAGCTCCAGAAGAAACAGGAAGACTTGCTCAAACACATGATTACAGAGCGGATCTTTATAGGTTAGGTATTATCTGGTACGAACTATTTACCGGTAAACCACCATTTTTACACGAAGATAGATTCAAAGTAATTTGGCAACACCTTGCTGAGACTCCTCCTCAACTGAATACAGAAGGCTTATCCGCTATAGCAATTCGGGTAATTGAAAAACTACTATCAAAGCGTGCAGACCAAAGATATACCACCTTAAAAGGGTTGAGACATGACTGGAGCCTTGCCTTTACTGAAACAAAGAATCATGGCAATATTGCCGAAATATTTGTACCCGGATCTTTTGATTTTCCTGAAACATTCACATTACCCCCCATTTTAAGTGCGCACAATTGTGAAATTGAAAAGGTTTTATCGCTTGGGGAACAGGTGCTCCAAAATCAATCCAAGGCTTTCCTATGGGTTCAAGGAAAAGCCTATTCCGGCAAAACAACCTTTTTGGACCAATGTAGCGAACAGTTGTTACGCAAAGGATTCCGCTGTTTCAGAAGTGCTTGTTTGCCGGAAGAAAGCATCCCTTACTATGCCATAAAAACTGCTTTTGACAGGTTTGCTCAATCCTTACATTTTCTTTATAGCGTTCAGGAATCAAAAATAACAACCCTCTTAAAACATGCATTAGGAGACAAACTTTCCGTTCTTACCTCATTTGCTCCCCAATGGGAATCTATTCTTGGCAAACACCCTCCTGCTGCATTATTGGATGGAGCTGAGGTGCAAAACCGCTTGTCATTTGTATTGGCTAAAACCTTATCTCTGATAGCAACCGATGAAAAACCCGTGGTTTTTATATTGGATGATATCCAATACATTTCATTACAGAGTTTACGGTTGCTCAATGCTATGTTTGCAGAGCCTGATTTAAAGAATATCCTGATCATAGTTTCTGCCGAAATAGGATCAGAACAAAATATTATACCTGATATTCACAAAGAAATTTTGAATACCAGTAATTTTCAAAATTCAGATCAGATTGTATTGAATTCACTTTCTGTAGACTCCATCAGTCATCTGCTAAAAGATCTAAGAATAGACCCCAACTCTTGTGATGAATTAGCTATCCTGATGGAGAGAAAATCAGGAGGATATCCCGTCTTCATTAGAAATTTGATTTATCAGGCTATTCAAAATAATTTTTTCAAACCTGGTAACCAAAAAAAATGGTGGCAGGTTGACCTGAAAGCCTTTGCCACTTTAAGTACCACCGAAAACCTCCTTGCACACCAGCAAGAAAAATTAAAACAACTAGAACCAGAAGCAATTAAATATTTAAAGATTGCATCATGCATAGGACAAAATTTTGATGCCCCTACAATTAAAGCAGTTTTAAATAATCCTCCACAAGGAACTGTGGAAAAGACTACAATGGAATTGCAAAAGATGGAAATTATTGTTCCCAATTTGTACAATGATGATTTTAGATTTTCAAACCCTGATTTACATAAAACAATTAATAAATCTATTGAGGCGGATGAGGTCCAAAATATTCTGAAAAATATTATAGACTTTAAAATACAACAGGAAAACTATTCAGAAACCGACAATGGATTATATAATCTATTAGGATATATACTACAACTGCCGGATGAACAAATGGGAGAATACAAACATTTTGTGCAGCAGGGGGCTTACCGTGCAAAGCTAATAGGTGCATTTGATGAGGCTGCCCGGTATTATAAAGCCTTGCTTGTAACAGTACTACCACAGCATGAGAATGAGCGTTTCGAATTACACACCCAACTGCTGGAAATGCTCATAGGAGATCTGCGTTTTGATGAATACTATAAAGTAAAAAACAGCTTGAATACGCTTTTTACTTTGGACGAAATAAGGCGGTGCAAGCTCGATCTGATTGAATGCAGATCATTATTAGTTCAGCAAAAAATGCCTGAAGTAGTAACATTTGCACAACTAAGCCTCCAAAGAATGGGGATTACAATATCACTCGAACCATCCATTTTAAGGATAATTTTATCGTTGATAAAAGTTCAGGTGGGCATGAAAAACCGATCCATTGATGATCTGGAAAATTTACCGCTAACTGAAGATAATAAAACGAAATATATTTTGCAACTGCTGCAGGATACAAGTTCAGCATTTTTTTTAGCCGCGCCCAAAGCATTACCTGAGGTACTGGCCCTGCAGATAAACATGGGTTTGAAAAAAGGTATTTCGGAAACTATGGGGGTAGTTTTTGCTGCCTATGGGTTTAATCTATCCTCCTTTACCAATCAGTTTGCTAAAGCCGAAGAAATGATGACCCTTGCAAGAAATCTTGATCAAAGGTTTGGAAATATAAAAGGTAGCGTTGTAGTACGTTTTTTACATGCAGCGCTTACAAGACATTGGCATTACACGTTCAAAGAGAATGCATTACTACTTAATGAAAATTATCAGTTTGGCAGGGAAAACGGAATCCTGCAAATGGCATTTTTCTCACTTGCCACAGGGGATATCCTTTTATTGTATAGCGGCAAGCCTTTTTCTGAAATAATTCCACAAATTGAAAAAAATATTCAGGCATGCATGGATAAACAACAGCATGCCATGGTGGATTTTTTAAAAATGACCCTTCAATTTTTTGAAGACCTGAATGGAACAAAACAACCAAATCAGTTGATGGAAGGAGATCAATTTTGTTCTTCTATTCATCGACCGGAATTTATAAAGAAAAATTTACAAACAAATACAGCAATACTATTTGGCCTTGAAAGCTTGTTATCTCTCATTTGGAACAAACACGATGGTGGAAAAATCAGGCTTAAACATTTACTTAAATTATTAGAAGCCGTAGGCCTGAGTTCGGTAAGCTTACTTGTGGCTATTGCATGCACAAGTATCAATGCTTATAAACTAAAAACATCCCCCAACAAGGATATGAGAAAAGCCAGAAAGAAAATTAAAAGCTGGGCAAAACAGGCTCCTTTTAATTTTGGAGGATGGTATCATTTATTAGAAGGGGTAGTACACCGAAACCAAAAGGATTTGCCTAAGGCACTCTATCACATGGAGCAGGCAATATTTTGGGCTTCTAATCAAAACATTCTATATATAAAAGCATTGGCTTTGCAAGAAAAAGCGGAGATTCAAATGGAATGGAGCCCTACAGAATCCATTCCTGAAGCGCTTTTGGAAGCTCATGCATGCTATTACAAGTGGGGGGCGGTGGCCAAATGTAAGCAGCTTGAAAAAGATTACCCCTCCATTAAACCCTTAATCAGGCAGACAAACACCTCTTCTTATGATGTTGATCTGGTAAGCCTTTTAAGAGCTTCAAATAGCATTGCAAGTGAAATAAACCTGGAAATTTTATTAGAAAAACTGACCACCATTCTTATTGAAAATGCGGGTGCACAAACGGCTATCATTATTTTACCTGATCAGAATACGCTTGAAGAAGTGGCACGCAAAACAGGGCAAAGTCCTGTGTCATTTGAAAAAATAAAAGTAAGCGCTGACACGCATCCCCTAAACATGCTAGGGATTGTAAAACGGTCACAACATCCTGAATTGGTCAATAATCCGGCAGACAATCCAATTTGGGCATCAGACCCCTATATCATTAAACACAAACCATTGTCAATTTTGTGTATCCCGGTGGTAAAAAATCAAGTCCTTTTAGCCATAATTTATTTAGAGAATAACCTGACGTCAGGCGCCTTCACTATGGAAAGACTTGAATTAATTAAATTACTTTCCGGACAGATAGCCATATCATTGGAGAATGCTGAATTGTACATAGATATGGGAAACAGAGTAAAAGAACGAACAAGTGAACTTTTCGAAAAAAATATTGAAGTAGAAAATCAAAAAAATAAATTAGTTGAAACACTTAATGAACTACAATCTACACAAGCCAAATTGGTTCAACAAGCAAAGTTGGCAAGCCTTGGCCAACTTACCGCAGGCATTGCACACGAGATAAAAAATCCATTGAATTTTGTAACCAACTTCTCAGATCTTTCTAGAGAGCTGATTGATGAAGTATTTGAAGAACTGGAAAAAGTAGAATCTTCAAATGCCAAAGAAGAAATAAGCAATCTTCTGCGGGATGTACGGAGCAATCTTGAAAAAGTTCACGTACATGGAACTCGTGCAAATAGTATTATCACTTCTATGCTACAACACAGCCGGGCTTCAGGAAACAAACGGGCACCAAAAGCATTCAATGCACTGGTAAAAGAATTCGTAACCCTCTCTTTTCAGGGTATGAGTGCAGGCAAGGCTCCAATAATTGTAGCCATTGATCTTCAATTAGATTCTAACGTAGGCGAAGTCATGTTAATCAGTGAGGATTTTTCAAGAGTAATCCTCAATATATGTAACAATGCATTTGATGTGATGCGCGACAAATTAAATACCAGTAAAATTAAAAACAGTGATTACCACCCCAAACTTACAGTGAAAACTGCTTTGCAAAAAGAAAAAGTTCTCCTGTCCATTTCAGATAATGGCGCTGGCATTTCCAAAGAAATCAGGGGAAAAATCCTTCAACCTTTCTTTACCACAAAGAAAGGTACTGAAGGGACCGGACTTGGGCTTTCCATTTCAAATGATATCATTCAGGCACACGGGGGTGAGTTGATAGTGGAGAGCGAGGAGGGGCAGGGAAGTGTTTTTATTATCCAACTGCCCGTTGTTTAAATCATTTATGCGGGGCATTAAAGGATTAGGAACACAATTTCTTATTCAACACATAGGATGAAATCCGTTAAATTCATTTATCCTTGCACATCCGTAGTTCAGTCATGTCAATACATTATGATGGCTCAATGCGGAAAATTAAAGTTTGAAACCAAAGAGAAAAAGAGATCGAAATTTAATATTATTTCCCTACGTCTTAAATCATATTAATCATTCAATCAAGTTAACATACCTATCGGCATGCAGCTCATGGTTCAGACAGTGAAGGCACATGGTGGGGAATTGCTGGTAAATTCGCAAGAAGGCGAAGGATCAACATTTACTATTAAATTAACCAAAACTAATTAAAACACAAATACTCTATGCACAAAATATTATGTCTTATACTCATTATATTTTCTTTTACTGGCTATAGTCAATCTTCTGGCGTAGCCACACTTGATACGTCTTTAAATAGGCAATGGACCATATTGGCAAAAGATTGGCGCTATCAAAAGGGGGATAATATTGAATGGGCTCAACCTGCTTTTGATGACACATCATGGCCACTGATGACAAGTTTGAACTTAAACATTACAGACTCAAAGACAATCAATAAAAGAGGAGAAATTAGTTGGTTTCGTAAAAGACTAAAAGCAAGTAGTAACCTAAATGATGCTTTAGTGCTGAACGTTTATCAGACAGGTGCTTCGGAGATTTATCTGGACGGTAAGTTGATTCATAAATTGGGGGTGGTGAGTGCTAATCCAAAAGAAATAATTTATTATGACCCATCGCAATATTTGCTTTCTTTACCGCTTCAAACTAAAGAACAAATACTGGCAATAAGGTTTGTGAATGACCAGGAAAAATTTCCTGTCTTTTTAAATTATGATGGCTATTTAAGACTGCTTGTAACAACTCTTAACAATGCTAATTCAAAAGACGCCATAAAGAATGCACAAATCGTATCAAGAAAATTAATTGAAAAAAGGTATTTTATAACGCTTGGGGTTAGTGTATTTTTATGTATTCTTTTCTCATCGTTATTCTTCTTTTTTTCTTCAGAGAAAGTAAACGGATTTTTTGCGCTATCTAGTTTCTTTCTGGCTCTTTTTATTAGTTTCATTTTAGTTAGTTTAAATACAGATGGTAAACCTTTTTTGATTAGTTTTTTTTGGAGCATTTTTTCTACCATTCATGTTTTATTGATACTTTATTGTGTATATAAAATTTACAATAAAAAATTCGGTATTTTTTATTGGATAATTTTTGTGGTAAGTTTTATAACTATTCCTTTCCTGTTTTTATTTAGAGCAGATTATGTAACGCCTGCCATAGGGGTTCTTGTGAATTTAGAAATAGTAAGGGTAATTATTTATTTCAGAAGAAAAGATAAATATGGATCTTTTATTTTTTTATTATTTATAGGAATAAATATGCTATTTTGGGTTGCCTATTTATCCAATATTTTCCCATTTTTAAATGAATACCTTCCATTTGCATTTATGCTTACCCCCATCAGCTTAGCCATCTACTTAGGTTACGCTTTTGGTGCCCGTAGTCAATCGCTGCGTTTGAAGTTGTTAGAAATAGAGCAACTATCCAGGGAAAAGCAGTTTATACTTTCTTCTCAAAACGAGACCCTGGAGCAGCAGGTTTTAGAGCGAACTTCCGCACTCAATCAATCGTTGATAAATCTAAAATCCACCCAAACACAACTTATCCAATCCGAAAAAATGGCCAGCCTTGGCGAACTCACAGCAGGCATTGCGCATGAGATCCAGAATCCATTGAACTTCGTTAATAATTTTAGTGAAGTAAATAGGGAGTTGATTGGTGAATTGGTTGAAGAAGTTATTAAGGGAAATACAGACGAGGTTAAAGCTATCGCAAAAGATATAAAAGAAAATTCTGAAAAAATAAACAACCACGGTCAGCGGGCTGCCGCTATTGTGAAAGGCATGCTGCAACATTCAAGAAGCAGTAGTGGTGTAAAAGAACCCACCGATATCAATGCATTGTGTGATGAATACCTTCGTCTCTCCTATCATGGTCTTCGTGCAAAAGACAAATCATTTAATGCCACCATGAAAACAGATTTTGATGCAAGAATTGGTAACATCAATATTGTACCTCAAGATATAGCAAAGGTTGTTTTAAATGTACTCAACAATGCCTTTTATGCAGTCAATGAAAAGAATAAAACAACTCTAACCCAAAAAGAAAGCGTAGGGTATGAACCCATAGTCACCATTGCGACCCGTCTTCTAAATTCGCCTTCTGGTGGTAGGGGTGTTGAAATCAAAATAAGCGATAACGGAAACGGCATTCCTGAATCGGTAAAAGATAAAATATTCCAGCCCTTTATTACAACAAAGCCCACCGGGCAAGGTACCGGATTGGGGTTGAGTTTAAGCTATGATATTGTAAAGGCACATGGCGGAGAAATAAAGGTGGAGACGAAGGAAGGAGAAGGAAGCACATTTATCATAACACTTTTAAGTCAGCATAATGAAACAGATTAAAAATTACTTATTCATCCTGTTTATCCTCTTTCATTTTCCGGTTGCGTCATTTGCACAAAATGATACAATTCGGTTGAATAATTTTTGTCTGTTAGCATTAAAATACTCAGAAGTTAACAGAGATAGCGCTATTTATTATGCTGATATTGCTTTTTCATTTGCAGAAAAATTAAATCAAAAATTTT
>JBBQXO010000166.1:0-11071 GCA_038209595.1 Chitinophagales bacterium | reverse complement strand
TTTTTTGGCATCTTGATCTAAGAACGTTCCATCAGCTCTGCGCCCATCAATAAAGCCTTTATAACCATCGCTTTCAATGTTTGTATTCCAAAGATTTGTCCATTTTTTGCTGCGGCTTAGGTATTTTTCATAATCAGCCGTCTTGCCTAACTTTTTAGCTATAAGAGCCACACAATAATCGTTGTACGAATATTCCATACTCATGGAACTACTGTTAATACTTTCTGGTATCCAGCCCAATTCCTTATATCGACTTGTGTTGGCGATAAAAATAGGATTATTGGTATTGTAAGCAACAAGTCCAAGCCGTTCTTTGTCTGCATTGTTTTTCAGCAAAGCGTAAGCTTCATTTATATCGAAACCTTGCACATCTTTCAAAATGGCTTCAGCAATAACATTATCCACATCGTTTCCACCTTGTTCTTCATTCTTGTCAAGTCCTGCCACAAAAGTATCACGTACTCTTCCGTTGTGCTTAAAGCGGTCGATAAAACACTTTATGTTATCGCGAACCACGGTGGGGTCAATAAGCACATACAGCGGATAGACCGATCGCCAAGTGTCCCAAATAGCAAAATTATCATCCCAATACGGTTGGTCGCTTTTCCAATTGGGGTTGTCGCCTGTGCGATTACGCGGTTGCACCATGGTGTGATACATGGCGGTATAGAAAATTTTCTTTTGTTCTTCGGAAGGCGTTTCTATTTTGATGGTACTCAGTTTCTTTTCCCATGCAGCCATGCCCGCTTTTTTTACATCTTCGATGTTCCAATTGGTCAGTTCGTTGCGTATAAATTTTTCGGCAATGTCAAATCCTGTAAATGAAACGGCTACTTTCATGCGTATTTTTTCGCCTTTGGTCGTTGAGAAGCGGCATAAACTACCCACACGTTGTCCTGAGTTTTCATCGATGGACATCGTGTATCTTCCGGTTTTCACTTCGGCATCTTTCCATACGCCAAACTCGGCAAACGGTTTTTCAAATTCGGCTAAAAAATAGATTTTGTTAGGACCCGCTCCTGCTCCCCATCCGCCTCTGCAATTGAGCGCAATTCGGATTTGTTTTTTATTGGGAAGCACTTCTATTTCGGATTGTATAACGGTGTAGTTGAACCACGTGCTTGATACGACATCCTTGATGGTTTGTGTTCCGTCAATAACCACAAAGGCACTGTCGGTGGTGGGATAGGTAAATTCATACAAAGCGGCATTGTGCGTAGGTGCTACTCCAGCCACGATGCCGTATCTGTCCAAGTTGGCCTGGTAATAATAGGCGGTGGTTATTTCGTTGGACGCAGGCGAATTGTGAAGCCCTTTACCCACGGCAAGCCCTACCTGTGGCGATACCAAAAAGTGTCCATATTTACTCGAACCTGTGCCGCTGACGTGCATTTGTCCAAACCCAATCACTGGCTGGTTCGGTTTGTATGCGCCCATGCCACCATCTGTAGTTTGTGGTGAAGGGTTGATGCTACCATAGGGAAGTTGTGGGCCTATGATGCAGTTGCTTGTACGAGTGTCAATAACTCCAATTTTGGTATCGATGTATTGCACCAGGTTGTTTTGGGCAAAGCAACTCAGCGTTGCAATCAGGATAATACTTGTAATTAATAATTTTTTCATTTTATAGTTCTAGTTTTTGATTGTTTCTTTAAGAAGGTAACTTGAGATTTATAATGATTTAAATTTTTAAAGGTTTGCATTGTAGATGCATATAAAATTGTCAGAACCCATCGGAGTGATAACACATATACATTTCTCGAGATTTTATTTTCTGGATGCTGAAATCTGCAAACATAGCCCATTGAAGCTAATTTCCGTTTACTACGTAGTTATTCACAAGGCTTTTTGATGTACATCAAAGTACGATTCAGCCGAAAACTATTTTAAACCAACAAGTGTAGATTCCGTTAAGCCTTTTCCCGAAAACAATCTTTAATAGAGCAAAAAAAGGTACTTTATCTGGTTCGCAAACGTGATACCTATTGGCGCAAACAGTCCGACATAGCGTTTGGATACATCGGGATGATGTAAAACAATGGCAAAGGCATCGGAAATTACTACAAGTGCAACGGGGTTTGTTTGTGTAGGATCTATTTGGTGTCCGAAACAGAAAAAAATCCCTAACTGATTAATGATAAAATAACAATTGCGGTAATTCATTTCATCTGATTAATTTACTCTTTTAGTTATTTAACCAGTTTTTTTAATTTCCATGGATCGCGCTCTTCCTTGCTGCGCATTTCATTTGCTTCTTCATCGTTTATAAACGCTTCCTCAACCGGGTCCCAGTCAAGTTTTCTACCTAAAAGCATAGATATATTTCCCATGTGAGCCATGGTTGAAACTCGTTGAAGATCTTCTACAGGATGAAAAGGTTCCTCCCGGGTTTTGATGCATTTAATAAAGTTTGCATGTTCGCTTGGAGCTGTTGAAAGATGGGTGTCAGCCGGTTTGCTTTCTGAATGAAGAATTTCCATTGAACTAGCTTCGAGTGGACCTGCCCAACCGCTTATTTTAAGCCATCCGTCAGTTCCCTGGCAAACTATTTCCCTGCTATCTGAATGTACGTCCATCACCACACCATTTTTATATAAGTAGGTAAGATTATAGGTTTCGGCAGTATTGTAAGCGCCAGTAGAAAAAACGCCCTTTCCATCCACTGAAATAGGGCCTGTTTTTTCAGTTCCGTTAGCACGTTGGCCTGTATCCATCATGTGGGCACCCCAATCGGCAATATTGCCACCAGAATAGTCAAAATTGAAACGAAATTTACCATGGCAACGACCGGGGAAATATGGAGCTTCGGGAGCAGGACCTAACCATAAATCATAATCAAACCCTGCTGGAACCGGCTGAACTACAAGGTCTTCGGGCCTGATTTTAACCGGGCCGCTCAAAAGCCCGCAAACAACTTTCTGTAATTTTCCAATCCGGCCATTTCTTACGAGCTCGGCCATGCGCAGGTATTGCGAAAGGGCACGATCCTCCAGGCTTGTTTGGTAAATACGATCGTACTTAGCTACCACATTGCACAAAATTCTACCTTGCTCAATGGTTTGGGTGGGTTTTTCGCAACAAACATCTTTACCAGCCTGAATAGCAAGTACCGACATTGGTACATGCCAATGATCCGGCGTAGAAATCTGTACCGCATCGATATCTTTTCTTAGAAGCACCTCTCTAAAATCGTTGTAAATTTTACAGTCCCGGTTGCCGTAGTGCAGGTCAATTATGTTTTTTGCTTTTAGGGCATGCTCATAATCCACATCACATACCGCAACTACCTTACATTCATCAAGTTTTAAGTAAGGTTGAAGGTTCCAGCCTATTCCGTGGCTACCGGTACCAATCATTGCAAGGCTTATTTTATCGTTTGCTCCAAATGCACTGGCTTTTATTACTAAGGGTGATACAATTGCACCGCCTGCAATTAGCCCTGAATTGCGTAAAAATTTTCTTCTGCTTAAAAACATGATTCTTATGTTATACAATTTAATAAGACAATACTTAATTACCCCTTAGTTTCTTCATGTATTTTTTCCAGCTTGCCATGGATGTTGTCAAATGATCTTTTGGCTTTTCTTTTAACGCATAGCATTGTAAGCCTATTGGCCCTTCATACTCATTTTTTTTCAGTATTTCGAGTACTTTTAAAACATCAAATGAGCCCTTTCCCAAAGGCTGAATCAAACGATCCCATTCCATTTTATTGGTGTCGCCATCATCGGCTCCGTTTATAGATACTGAGAACAGGTAGGGAACAGCCTTGGTAAGTTCTGTTTCCATTTGAGCCCGGTCTTCCAGTTTAAGGTAATGACACAGATTAAATACCGCACCTAAATTACGCCTGTTCACTTTTTGGGTTAACTCAACAGCATGACCAACCTTAATTAGCCAATCACTTTGATGTGGGTAAAGTGCTACTCTTACACCATAATCGTCTGCATAATCAGCAAGTTTCTGAAGTATCGAAATACAAATAGAATCGCCAGTGGGATCTGACGGGGCGCGGCTTTTACTATAAATATGAACCCAAACGGTAGCACCCTTATCCTTTAATTTAGGAACTAAATCATACAATCGAGGATCAATTGCTTCCTTGGCTTCCAAATCTACTTTAGCCCAAACCATAAACACTTTTAAATTTTGCGAATGATAAGCTTCCAGTTTTTTATCGTTTAGTTCGGGAGCGCCTGCACTTATTTCTATGCCATCAAAACCAAGTTCTTTTAAAAGTTTGGCCTGCGCTACCGGATCACTCGCATATTCTGACCTCGAGAAGGCATCAGAGAAACAAAAAAACTTTGGGTTGAAAGATTGTGCTTTGATGGAGGGAAGGGAAAAACAAATACAAATAATAATCAATAGACTTTTCATAATTGGCGAAGCATTAAAATTTTAAATTTAAAGCAAAATACTTCTGCATACCTTAATAAACATTAAACAGCCTATTAATAAGCAATTAATAATAGTAAGAAAGACATGAATTGAATAGCCTAATCAAATAATTCGGAAAAGGATGGGCTGAATTTTTCGCCGTAATAAACCTTATACTCCTGAGAGAATTTATTGTAGTAATGCCTGGCTAACTTATTGTCAGTCAACACTTTCATCAACATTTCAATCATATCCTCATTAATAGGATCGAACAGCATTAACAAGTCTATCCAATTAATTAATTCTTCTCTGGAAAAATTTTCCTGATTTTTTTCTACGATGAGATTAAGGGCTTCTATTATCTCTGTATCTACTCTTTCTTTAAAGGCATCTAACCAGGGATACTGGTCTTCGGGAAGAAATTTTCCTTTTGAAATGACTGCATAAAATGCCTCAAGTATTTGTTGGGTATGATTAGCCGGGTTAGAAAGCTTTTTTAGATGCCCAAAACACAAAGGGTAATCGAAATGAACCAAATTATAATCCTGGTTCATTTTCCAAAAATTATTCTCAAAAACCAATTCAACACCGGGCAGTTCTTTCAACTTCATTCGAAGTTTATGTATTGAAACATTGCGGTTATTGGTTGCTTTTTTACTATCGAAACCGTTCCACAAAACGATGGTGAGTTCTTCTGTTGAAATACCTTCTTCATATTTATTTGAGAACAGCAAAAGCACCAACAGCAACTCTCGTATTTTAGGGCTTAGCTCTATAATCCTGTTCATACCTGATATGTCTATCAGCTTAAATTTTCCAAAAACCTGTATTTGTACTTTAGCGGGCGATGCAATTACACTCGCTTCTGTAATAATCGATTCATCAGGCTTTAGTTCACTTTGAGTAACCAATCCATCTGATTTAACAGGTGCGGTTTTTTTTGGTGTTAAGGTAAGGGATACCTTTTCCCATTCAAGCATTTCCATTGCCGCAATTGTTTCCAGCTTATGCCTTTTAATGTATCTATTTGTTTTTCTTTTAAAAATAAACACTACGGCAACAATCAAAAGTATCATCAAAAAGGCAGCTCCCCAAGACCAATAAGAGACCGGAACAGACTCATCAATAGGTGCAAGGTCCTTAGCTAGTAACAGGATTTCTGTTTCACCTAAGGCGCGGCTCCAAAGTACAAAATCACTCATTTGGCCATTAAAATACCTGCCTCCTACCAACGTTGTTCGTCCAATGTACAGCGAATCAGTACCATCATATGCGGGATGGTTTTTTGACCGACTATCAAGAATACCATTTATATAAATTGCCTGCTCGCCAGAAAACTTCAAATAGCGCCAAACCACATGATACCATCTGCCTGTTTCAAGAGGATTTTTACCCAAATGATCATTGCCAAAAAACCCAAAATAAGGGATATTGTTTCTTAAACTAAGGTGGATACTGCTTCCAAGATCGCGGGTATAAGTACCAATGATACTTTGTTCAGTGTTGGCACTATCCAATTTTAGCCAAACGGCAAAAGTAAAATCAGCTTGTTTGATACCTAGTTGGTTGGCCGGGGGTAGGGTAATCCAACGCTTTGCACCAAATGTTGCAACCGGCCCACGTTGTATATCGTTTCGGAATTGTATTCCATGGTTGATACCGGAAATACCGCTTTTGCTATTGTTTGTTGTATTTGTTGTAAAGGGAAAGTAAACCTGTAACTTATATTTTATATCCACAGGATTTGCGAAAAAGTAAACCGGATCATGGCTGCCATTACCACTAACCTGAATGGAAGATGGCAAAAATTCAAATCCCGGGCTTTGAGGAGTTAAAGTAATTATTTCATTAGGGGAAAGCGGAAAACTAAAATTTCCATGGGTAAATTTTTGCTTTTCACCTCCCCAAATTACATATTCCAATGGAAGCAGGTTATGCTGCACCTTGCCTGAGACTACCATGAACGAATCAACAAGTCCTGCATTTTCGCTAGTGATTTCCAATGCGGGGTCAGTTACAAAAAAGGTTACTTTTTTTCCGTTCTGCTTCCACATATCCAGCAAATAATTAAGAACGTATTGCCAACCTGACCAACCTGAACTAACATATCTCTTCTGTAAATCCTTATAAAGTTCGGATTCGCTATAAAAATCCATCATCAATAAATCAGCACGATAATCTCCTTTTTCAATGTCATTGATGAGGGTAGGTACACTCAATGATGGTTTCAACTTCAATCCATAATCCCAAAAATTGGATACCCAGTTGGGTAAAGTCTGCTCATCGGAAAGGGAGAATAGGATAATTTGCTTTTTAGCTTCCACCACCATGACAGAAGATGGAAATGAGCCATCTGCGTTTTTGGTCACCACCAAATCCATCAATCCGGTTTTCTCTAAATGCAATTTTACTTGTTCCCATGGAATTTCCGGCTCAATAAAGAGGACAATTATACGCCCAGGATTCGATTTTAAAAATGAAAACCAGTCCCTAAAATGATTCTCAACTCCTGTATTTTGATTTTGGAAGCGGATTTCATCATTGTTTGTCAATGAATTTTTTGCGATACTCAGTTTAAACCCATCGCATTGCCCCAACAAATCTTTAATTAATTCATTGTGTTCGATTTTGTTTAAGTCGTATATAATCTGGGTGCGATCAGCAAGCCATTTTTGCCCATGTACAGATAATATGTGAATAAAAAAAAAGAGAAAGCAGATTATAACCCTTAGCATCGTTATTTGTGAACATTTTAAATTGATAAAGATAAAAATTATTTCCAAACCTATTCAGTTTACAAATAATAAAAAAAATCAAACTCTTGTCATTTTGTTAATTGGCCATTAATCTACAATTAATCTATCAAAATTACTTTTGTAATAAAACATCTAAAATGCAACGATGCCTCAGTTTGCAAGACACTGGGCTTACCTTTCTAGCCTTTATCTTCGCTATTCCTTTTAGTTTTTGCCAGCAAAAAGAAAAAAACAACCTTGAAAACTGGACAGACATTCCACCGACCGTAAGCCCTGTCATTGGAAAAACAGCACCTTCCGATGCCACGATCCTTTTTGAAAAGAACAACCTTGACTTATGGGAAGGCGTGAAGGTAAAAAATCCTGTTCCCTGGAAAGTAGATGGTGACCATTTTACCGTAGAACCAACAACAGGAAGCATTGTGACAAAACAAGGATATGGGGACTGCCAGTTACATGTAGAATGGAAAATACCAGCGCTGGAAGTACATGAAAACTTGCGGTATGGTAATTCGGGAGTTTTATTTATGGGATTTTACGAATTGCAGATTTATTCGTCGTATAACAACGAACACAAAATTTATTACAACGGACAGGCAGGCAGCATTTATAAGCAGTTTGCCCCATTGGTAAATGCGTGTTTACCACCAGAACAATGGCAGAGTTATGATATTGTATTTGTTGCTCCAAGGTTTAATGAAGACAAGTCAATAAAGTCGCCTGCAAAGCTAACCGTTTTTCACAATGGGGTATTGATACAATATGATGTATCCTTAAAAGGCCGCACCAATAATGGCGATTACACAGAATACCAATGGCACCCCAAAGAACTTCCATTAATGCTACAAGAGCATAACAGCCGCATTAGTTTCCGAAATATTTGGGTTCGAAAGTTAAATCCGGGGTAATAAAACAAGACCGACCATACTCTTGTTAGATTAAAAGTAACGTGGAAAATGTAAAAGTAACGTGGAAAATGTAAATGCTAATATTTCATTACTTGGTTCTTCTTTATATATATTTTTAAAAATCCTTCGGTTTTAAAGCGCTTTGTTTTTAAATTCCTTTACAGCGTAGTCAACCGCTCTGGCAGTGAGTGCCATATAAGTTAATGATGGATTTTGGGTGGAAGTAGAAGTCATACAGGCACCATCTGTTATAAAAACGTTTTTGCAAAGATGCAACTGGTTCCATTTGTTTAATAGCGATGTTTTGGGATCGTGACCCATACGTACACCTCCCATCTCATGAATATCTAACCCTGGTGCCTGTGTGTTGTCTTTTATTTCTATATCTGTAAACCCTGCCTCCTCAAACATTCTTTTTACTTCTTTAAAATAATCCATAAGCATTTTTTCATCATTATCATCATAACCTACATTTACTTTCAGCAAAGGAACTCCCCATTCATCCTTTTCATTTTTATCAAGGGTTACCTGACTTTCTATTTTTGGAATGGTTTCACCCATAAACTGTGAATATACAAACCAAGGGCCATATTCTAAATTATTCAAATTATCCTTTAAAGCTTTACCAAAACTCTCTTTATTTTGCATAGGATTCCTCAATGCCTGAAAAATAACAGCATACCCTCTCAGAAAATCGCTGTCATTTTTTTCAATATTTTTGAAACGTGGCATATATGTACCACTGTTGGGTAACCTTTCCTTTATAATTACATCAGCATGATCCTTACACTTTGCTGTAACCTTACCCCTGAAATTATGGAATGCAATATACTTTCCCAATAGTCCATTATCATTACCAAGCCCATTTGGAAAACGTTTTGATATAGAATTAAGCAAAATAAGATTGGTATTGAGTGCCGAGGCATTTACAAAAATAATCGGGGCATTGTAGGTAATTTTTTCTTTGGTAAGCGTATCAATTACCAGAACACCCGAAGCTTTGACTGTAGTTTCATCATAAATGATAGAATGTACTACAGAATGTGGCCGTAAAGTAAGATTACCGGTTCTTTTAGCCCATGGAAGCGTGGACGAATTACTACTGAAGTATCCACCGAACGGACAGCCTCTCTGGCAAAGATTTCTGTTTTGACATTGCCCACGGCCTTGTTGTAAATGAATAGGTGCTGGTTCACTTAGATGGGCAGCCCGACTGTAAATAACATGCCTGTCTTTATACTTGCTTTTAACAAACTGCATAAAATCTTCCTCCACACAGTTATTGCCTATCGGTGGTAAAAATTCACCATCAGGCAAAGTAGCGAGTCCATCTTTGTTTCCAGAAATACCTGCAAATTTTTCTACATGGCTGTACCATGGTGCAATATCTTTATATCGAATGGGCCAGTCTACTGCGAAACCGTCTCTTGCTGGCCCCTCAAAATCAAAATCGCTCCAACGTTGGGTAGTTCTTGCCCAAAGTAATGATTTGCCTCCCACCTGATAGCCACGAATCCAGTCAAAAGGTTTCTCTTGTATGTAAGGATGCTCTGTATCTTTTACAAAAAAATGTTGTGTATCTTCCTTAAAAGCATAACAACGATTCACCACCGGATTTGCTTCTTTCATGGCTGGCGGCATACTACCACGGTGTTCAATCTCCCATGGCATCATGTTCGTGGTTGGATAATCAACAAGATGTTTTACATCCCGCCCTCTTTCCAATACCAGTGTTTTAAATCCTTTTTCGCAAAATTCTTTTGCTGCCCAACCACCGCTAATACCCGAACCAATTACAATTACATCGAATTTAACTGATTCTTCAATTGCACCCATTTTTTATTTTTTTGATTATTTAATTAAATTCTATTGTGTATTGCAGTAATAGTAATGCAATATTAACGTCTTACACTTAACAGATGTTAAATAGTCAATTAATAAGCAATTAATGCAAGTTCAATGAACCAAAAATCCTTTACAAATTTAAAATTGAAAGTATTCCTGTTACAGTTGACATCAATTTTTAATTTGTACCGGCTTACTTTCAGCCAATGTATCAGGTTCACGGCGATTGAGGATCCCTTGAAATTGAGCAGTAATGATCAAATAAAACAAATAGACGAGCAGGTTGATTTTACTTTTTTGAAGCGAGCTTAGCTGGCTGCTTTTGTTGGAATTCAATTAAATACCCATCCGGATCCTCAAAATATATTTGGGTTACACCATCAAAACGAACTTGCTCATGAAAACTAATATTAGATTCTGACAGATATTTTTTAGCACTTGCAATTGAATCTACAAACAAACACAAATGACTTCCATTTCTATCATTATTAACCTGAAAAGTACGCCCGGCTAAAAAATGAAGTTGTTGCCCGTTGCCAATATCAAACCATGCCCTGATTTCTTTTAAATCATCTGGGACAGTAACAGGTTGGAGGCCTAATATATTCAAATAAAAGTTGTTGGTAGCTTTAATATCTTTAACCTGCAAGGCTAAATGATTAAATTTTACATTGAATACCGGTCTGGTCATTTGTGCTGAAGAAATGTTTGTGTACATAACACTACATAAAAAGAGTGGAAAAAAAAATTCAAAGTATATGATTTAAATGATGAACCCGCCAGGTAATTTTTAAATATAATTTATTTACAACTAAGAATGATTATTATTAGGTGAGTAACTTAATTTATCCCCCTAAGATGCTGATCAAACCACTTAATGAATGATAATTGATCCTCTTCCATGTTCTTCCATCCGTGCCTTGCTCCCGGTTTAATATTTACCTTACAAATGACACCCACTTCTTTGCAACGTTTCTGAAAACGTTGCGCTTGAAAAACAGGTACTTGGTTGTCTTTATCGCCATGTACTATTAAAATGGATGCCTGCCCGGCTTTGACGTTATAAATAGGAGATAATTCATTTCCCAGCGCAGTTCTGCCTTCGGGTGTATTTGCTCTGGGGCCAAAAGCTGGAGCGTATGCAGCAAGTTTTCCAATACCTACTGCTACATCACCCAAATC
>JBBQXO010000165.1:0-11125 GCA_038209595.1 Chitinophagales bacterium | reverse complement strand
GGCTTTTGGGTTTCACCTCGTAAAACTGGATATCCGGCAAAACAGTGCTTTCCACGATAAGGCTTTGGAACAGATTCTTATAAAGGCCGGCATGGACGACACCCATTTTTCGGAATGGCCGGAGGAAAAAAGACTTGCCTTCCTGGAAACGGAACTAAAAACGGAACGCCCTTTTCTGGCGGCAGGATTATCGGCCGGCCCCGAAGCTGATGCCGTTTTGGGTTGCTATCAGGTACTGGCTGCGCATGTACAGGACTATGGCTCCGAAGGGATTGGTTCACTCATTATCAGTATGACCCGAAGTGTAAGCGATCTTTTGGTGGTTTACCTGTGGTTGCGCGAAGTTGGATTGCTCGAAATGCCCTGGCCGGTAGTTCCTCTATTTGAAACCATTGAAGACCTGCAGCAAGGGCCAGAAATATTGAAGACCTTTTTGGAACACCGGATTACACAGGATCGTTTGGCCCGGCTGCCACAACCCTTGCAGGAAGTGATGCTCGGTTACAGCGACAGCAATAAAGATGGTGGCATCCTTGCAAGCCGCTGGGCCATTTATCAGGCGGAGAAAAAACTGAGTGAAGTGGGTAACGATTTGGGCATACCGCTATGTTTTTTCCATGGCACCGGAGGAACCATCAGCCGGGGCGGGGGCAAAATGCATCGTTTTCTCGATAGCATGCCACCCGGTTCGCTTGATGGCGCCATAAAAGTGACCGTACAGGGTGAAAGCATTGCGCAGCAATATGCCAACCGCATTAACGCGGTGTACAATTTTGAAATGTTGCTGGCCGGTACCGCCCGCCAAACCATGCTGGGTGAACAACAGATTGCCCGGCAAAATAACTTTCCCGAATCGGTTTTAGATACGCTGGCAAGCCTGTCTTTTACCCATTACCGGCAGTTGGTAGAACATCCTGATTTCATCAAATTTTTTAGCAAGGCCACACCCATTGATGTGCTGGAACAAAGTAAAATTGGTTCCCGTCCGGCACGCCGCACCGGGCAACGCAGCCTGAACGACCTGCGGGCTATCCCCTGGGTGTTTAGCTGGAGCCAAAGCCGTTTTCACCTTACGGGTTGGTATGGTATGGGTAGCGCGTTGGAGCAGTTGTCGCAGGATGATCCGGCAGCTTATGACCAACTACAACAAGCGGTGGAAGCCTGGCCTTTTTTAAAATATACGCTTATACAGGTAGAAACCAATTTGCTGCAAACCGATACCCATTGGATGAAACGGTTTGCGGCGCTTGCCGAAGGACCGGGGGAAGCCACGCTGCTCGATTGGTTGCTGACCGATCAAACCAAGGGGTTAAAACAGATAGCCGTATTGCTTGGAAGCCCATCTGCGGAGCGACGCACCTACCAAATGCAGCATATCACGCTCCGGGGGCAGGTACTCGATCAGTTGCACCATTTGCAAATTGACTACTTAAAAAGATGGCGGGAAACCCCGGAATCGGAAACAGAAAGCAAGGACCACCTGCTTTCCATGTTGCTGATGCTGGTAAACGCCATTGCCGGCGGATTACGCAATACCGGATAAAACCATTTTAGAGAAATTCTTTTTATTTCCCCATGATAGCGCGTCTTCTCAGCTCTTGTTCGGCATATCCAAAGGCTTTTTTCATCATATCGGTTTTGCGGAAGGCGTATTGTGAGCGGATCTTTTCCTCTTCTTTTTCTATTACAAGACACATGCCATCAATGGCCCTTGCTGCCAGAAAATCAGCAAGGTTAGTTTCTAGTTTTTGGTTGGAAAAAGGGATGGCATTGTAAACGGTAGTAATCTTCATCCAATCTTTGTCGATGTTATCAGTTTTCACTGTGCTGTCCACTATGGGGCGAAAGGCAGCCATGAGCAGGGGTGTGTTTACCCGCTTAAAATAATCGGTGGCGGCATGTGGATTATCAGTAACCAAAATACCGATTGCATCGCCAATACTCATTTGCTTAATGGAATTGAGGAAAATGGGTTTGGCGGCTACGACCGCATCGCCCATCGCTTTGGTTAATTTACCGGTGGTTTTGTCCACAAGTGGCCCAAGCCCAAGGTCTCGGAGTGTTTTTTCAATTTTGGCGGCATCGCCGGGAAAAGCAAACTGCAAAACCGGGTTGGCCTGTGGGTTGGCAAAAGCACTGAAACTGGCAAACATGCCCTGTGAAAGCGCATCTTTTAATCCGGCAACCATTTCGAATTGCGAAGGAATCAAACCTAGTTCTTTGAGGGTGGCGCATCCGCTGAAACTTGTGGTAATAACAAAGGAAATGGCGAGCCATCCAACTATTTTTTTCATAAATTTGTTTTAAGTTAATCTGTAATATAGGCTTAATTGATAAGCAACATTAGGTATTATCGGCAAGGGCAAACGTACCTTAACGATATTTTGATGTTTGAAAGGGAGATTGGGTTAAATAAAGGGGCGTTTTTAGCGTATTTATTTTTTGAAAGGGTTACGTTTCGGCGGGACGTGATTGGATAAATAGGTCTGGATTATGTGCGAAAATCTTTATTGGGATTTGGGGCAGATAAATACATTATATATGATGTGCCATGCCTACGGCATTCAATTTGGTTTGCTTAATCCATTGGCTACCGATGATATGTCATGCCTACGGCATTTGGAAGCAAATGGCAAGCTAAAGCACTAACGGTAGCAAATATCGAATCCCTATTTTCACCCTCAATATGCCATGCCTACGGCATTCTGATGTACACGCACGAATTGAACTACTACCGATGTGTCATGCCTACGGCATTTTTATAAAAATGCGTTGCTTTTTGAAGGTACCTGTGTGTTATTATTTTACGTGATATCCCATTAAAAGGGAATCCAGTATTTAAATTGTCGAATAATTTAAAAATTTGTTTTACCATTTCCAATCCCAAAGGGATGACATATCGGTAGAAAAATAAATGAGATACGGAATGATGAAGCCCGTAGGGATGGCACTCGGTGGAAAGCTCCATGTTAGTATGCGTTGGTACATTTCATCAAGGCTATTTGTGTAGGATGTCTTTGGGGTTAATATTTTCTGTTTACAATACGAACCGCTAGTAAGGTGCCATGCCTACGTCATTCTGATTTAAACACACGATTTGGACTACTACCGATATGCCATGCCTACGGCATTTTTATAATAATACACCGCTTGTTTGAGCCTACCAATAGATCATTGTTTTATCTGTGCTTGTTTAAATAATGATTGAGTAATTAAGTTCAGGAAGGATTCAAGAATTCAAGGATTCAAGAGTTCAATTTTCCCATTTCCAATCCCATAGGGATGACATATCGGTAGAAAAATAAACGAGACACGAAATGATGAATCCCGTGTGGATGGCACAACCAATATGCCATGCCTACGGCATTCTGATGTACACACACGAAATGGACTACTACCGATATGCCATGCCTACGGCATTTTTATAAAAATGCAATGCTAGTTTGAGCCTACCAATATGTCATTATTTTACGTGTACTTCTTTAAATGATGATTGAGTAATTAATTTCAGGAAGGATTTAAGAGTTCAATGAACCCATTTTTAATCCCGTAGGGATGGCATAACGGTAGAAAAATAAATGAGACACGTAATGATGAATCCCGTAGGGATGGCACAACCGATTTGCAATGCTTACGCAATTTTGATAAAAATACACCGCTTGTTTGAGCCTACCAAAATGTCATTATTTTACCTGATGCCCCCTTAAAAGATGATCGGATACAAATTAGGGAAAATTCAATGTTGCCATTTCCAATTCCGTAGGGATGACATATCGGTAGAAAAAAAATGAGATACGGAATGATGAATCCCGTAGGGATGGTACGCGATGGAAAGCTTATAGTTGGTATGTGTTGGTACATTTCATCAAGGCTACTTGTAAAGCATGACTTTGGGGTTAATATTTTCTGTTTGCAATACGAACCGCTAATGATGTACCATGCCTACGGCATTCTGATGTACACACACGATTTGGACTACTACCGATATGCCTTGCCGACGGCATTTTTATAAAAATGAATTTATCATTGAGATTACAAATATGTCATCCTATTACTTGCTTCCTCCTTAAAAGAACTGGCAGCAAACAACACAAGTTAGCCCCATAACTTTCCTGCGCAACCTTTCATCCGGCGCTTTTTTTTCATTTTAACAGCATTCTATTTTTAGTTTTGGAAAATGCAGATTATCTTTTGGAATTAAAAATAACCGTATGATGACAACCAAAGAAGTAGCAGACGAGTTTTATGGCTTAGCACAAACCGGGGACTTTGCCAAAATCGTGGCAGAATTATATTCCCTTGATTGCGAAAGTACCGAGGCCGGCAGCGATGGGAAACAAGAAACCGTAAAGGGGCTTGATGCGCTAAAGAAAAAGGGAGAAAAATTCAACGAAGCGGTGGAAGAAATGCATGGAGGCCATTCAAGCAGACCTGTTGTGAGTGCAGATTATTTCGCCGTTTCCATGGGTATGGATGTTACTATGAAAGGAGAAAGCCGCAAGCAAATGGATGAGATTGCGCTTTACAAAGTAAAAGATGGCAAAATTATATCTGAGCAGTTTTTTTACTAATTCCATCGATTCTTAATTGATTCTATAGGTCTGTATTTGGCGGATATTTTTGGCAGAGCGGTATTGCCTTTAAATAAAGTAAAGCCTTATTGACGGAGCAAAAAAAGCAGTGGTTGGTCGAGTCTATTATTCCAGCTTTGTTCGCTATGATCCGCTCCGGGAAATTCAAGGGTTATCCAATGGGCGGATGTCCATCCTTTCTTTTTCATAATAGCATCAGCCTGCACCTGTGTAGGCTTGTACAAGCTGTCGAGGGTGGCAGAACCGTAGTCGAAATATAGTTTATGGGTTGCGGCTTCTGGAAGATTTTTTTCGAGATAAGCAAGAAATGCGGCCGGAACCGGATTGTTTTCCATAGAAAAAATACCCGGCCAATGGGTGGATAAACAAGCTGCACCCCCAAAAACCTGAGGATATTCGCAAAGCGCATACATACTGATAAGCCCCCCCATGCTGCTGCCCATAACAAAAGTATTGGACGCATCGGGCAGTGTAGCATAGTTTTTATCGATAAAGGGTTTCAATTCCTCCACCAAAAAACGGAGATAATGATCACTTTGCAGACCCATGGCAAATAATTCAACTCCGCCGGGGCGACTGCCACTTTCAAGCAGGGGCTGGGTAATCGAGGCCGGTAAGGTTTCAAAAGGCTTTTGCGGAAAATAATCGGAATGTCTTGTTTTGCCTCCATTCCATACCCCTACCACAATGGTTTTACGCACTTTTTCCTCATTTAATAAGCTGCCTAATACTTCGTCCACCTCCCAGGCCTGTTTGTTCCAGGTGGTAGCAGCATCAAAAAGCATTTGTCCATCGTGCATATACAGCACTGCATATTTTTGCGAAGCATTATAACCGGCCGGTAACCATACATCTACATGGCGCGGCGTTACAAATTGAGAGGAGAAATCCGCATGTCTGATCAAGATACCAGATTGCACCTGTGGCATTTGGGCGGTAGCCTGCTGCATCAGCGTAGTGCAAATGAGGGTAAAGGCTTTCATCAATTTTACCTGTCGGTTGGTGGTATTTTGCATGCTGTAAAGTTAATTTTTAAAAGAATGGGAAATAAATTCTACCTCAGAATGTGTTTACCCATCCCATTGCTTGCAGTTCCCGGTTTATTTTTAGGCAAAAGCTGTGAAAGTTCCAGAAAATGGCCACTTACCTTCGCTTTCATTGTAACTGTTTACCTTTAACTTTGCAAGAATACGTTTTTCAGAGAAATAGACTATATGAACGCTGTGGATACTGCGACCGCACAGGTTGCCACCCCTATATTAACCGCTAAAGATTTTGCAACAGACCAGGAAGTACGTTGGTGCCCGGGTTGTGGTGATTATTCTATTTTGGCGCAGGTACAGAAAATCATGCCAACCCTTGGTATTCCAAGAGAAAATATCGCTATTATCAGCGGTATTGGTTGCAGCAGCAGATTCCCATATTATATGAACACCTATGGTATGCACAGCATTCACGGAAGGGCAACAGCGGTGGCAAGCGGATTGAAAGCAAGTCGTCCGGAGCTGAGTGTTTGGATAGTAACCGGTGACGGTGACGGTTTGAGCATTGGTGGTAATCATACCATCCACCTGTTGCGCCGCAACTTTAATGTGAACATTATGCTGTTCAACAATCAGATTTATGGGTTGACAAAAGGGCAATATTCGCCAACAAGCGAGATGAATAAAATTACCAAGAGTACCCCCGTGGGTAGTCTTGATCATCCTTTCAATCCATTGGCACTTGCCTTGGGGGCTGAAGCTACTTTTATAGCCCGTACTATGGATCGCGATCCCAAACACATACAGGCCATGTTATTGCGTTCGCATCAGCACAAAGGGTCTTCTTTCCTCGAAATCTATCAGAACTGTAATATTTTCAATGACGGCGCTTTTGAAATTTTTACCGATAAATCCACCAAAGCACAAGAAGTCCTGTTTCTCGAACAAGGTAAACCCCTGATTTTTGGCGCCAACGCCGATAAGGGCATCCGGTTAAATGGACTGCGTCCTGAAGTGGTTACACTTGGGGAATCTTTTTCAGCAGACGATCTTTGGATTCATGATGAACAGGATTTTTACAAAGCACAGATTCTTGTGAGGATGTTTGATGATCCTCGAATTGAGGGTCATTTTCCCCGTCCATTCGGGGTTTTCTATCAGGCTAACCGCCCTTGCTACGAAGACCTTATGGCGACTCAGCTTGAGCAAGCTATCGAGAAAAAAGGCAAGGGCGATTTGGCGAAATTGCTTCGGGGCAATGAGACCTGGGAAATTATGTAGGCTTCAGGGTCTCTTGCAAGTCTGCGGTGGCTGAATAGCAACTCTTTCCAACAAAAAATTCTTTTCTCCTGCTTCCTTTGTATTTTTAAACGGTCATAAAAGGTGCTTTGATTTCCTACCCGTTTTGACCGCTCATTTGGTGTTTTCTCGAAATTCCCTGATGCATTTACAACCCGGCTAAGGCCGGTATCACTATTTAATACAAGTACATTGACGTTTCAAGATTTTGAATTTGACCCAAGGCTGCAGGAAAGCATTGACTCGATGGGTTATACACTGCCTACTCCCGTACAACAACAGGTTATTCCTTTTATACTCGAAGGCAAAGATTTGATTGCATCGGCCCAAACCGGTACCGGTAAAACGGCTGCCTTTCTGCTGCCCATCATTCATAAAATTCTTACCGAACCTCAGGATCATCATTCCATAAAAGCATTGGTAATTGTTCCCACCCGCGAACTGGCGATTCAAATCAGTCAGGCACTTGAAGGGATGGGCTATTTTACCGATGTAAGTGGTATTCCCGTTTATGGTGGTGGCGATGGCGATCTGTTTAATGGAGAAAAGAAAGCACTCAGCACAGGTGCCGATGTGGTAATCTGCACCCCGGGCCGCATGATTGCCCACCTGAATATGGGTTATGTAAGATTGCAGGGACTCAAATACCTCATTCTGGATGAAGCCGACCGGATGCTCGATATGGGTTTTCATGGCGACATTTTGAAAATCATAGGTTTTTTGCCCAAAGAAAGGCAGAACCTATTGTTTAGTGCAACCATGCCACCCAAAATGCGGGAACTTGCCCGGAAGATCCTGCACAACCCCGAGGAGATCAATATTGCCATCAGCAAACCACCTGAAAAAATTAGACAAGGTGCATTTGTTGTTTATGATGAGCAAAAAATTAAACTGGTATCGCAAATGCTGCGTACCAATCCTTTCCGGCTAGCCATTGTATTTTGCAGCAGCAAAGACAGTGTAAAAAAACTCACCTTCGACCTAAAGAGGGCGCATCTGAAAGTGGCCGAAATACACAGCGATCTTGAGCAGCTTGAACGTGAAAGAGTGCTGCTCGATTTCCGAAATGAAAAACTACATATCCTGGTGGCGACCGATATCCTGAGCCGGGGAATTGATATTGACATCATTGACCTGATCATCAATTACGATGTACCTCATGATGCAGAAGATTATGTGCACCGCATTGGTCGTACAGCCCGTGCCGAACGTGACGGTACCGCATTGACGCTAATAAATCCCCGTGATCAGCGTAAATTTGCTGATATAGAAAGACTATTGGAAAAAGAAGTTCCTAAATTACCGCTTTCGCCTGATTTAGGTCCTGCACCAGACTGGAAACCCTTTGAAAGAAATTTTGAAAGTGGCGGTCGGGGTGGCGGTTTTAAAGGCAGCAGCGGTAGCGGCAACAGAAAAGGAAGCAAACCGGGAGGTGCTGGCAGAGGCCCCGGTAAAAAGCCCTTTGGTGCTTCTGACAATGCTGGAAGTGAAAAGAAAACAGGGCCAAGGCCTGTGAGGCAACACCACCACAAAGCACCCAAGGATTCTCCTAAAAATCCAGGATAAGGTAGAAAGGAATTCAGCAAGGGCTTTTGGTGACAATGCTTGCATGCACAAAGAGAAAATCGAGAAACTGGGATTTTAACGGATACATAGCGGATAGCAAATCCGAGAATATTTCTTCCGATTTTGAAACGCAAAAGAGCAGATAGTAAAAGACTTCATTTTGTCAACAACCTAATTCATTTCCTCTCGTATTCTATTTATATCATCATTGTTGAGTCCTGTAATGTCGGCGATATCTTCATTGGAAAAGCCTCGGGATATTAGCTTTTGAGCAGTTTTTTTGTTGGTTTTTTCTTCTCCTTCTATTTTGCCTTTGATTTCGCCTCTGATTTCGCCTTCGATCTTGCCTTTTCTAAGGGCATCATTAATAAATGTCTGCTGGGTACGCAAGATATCCCAATATTTATCATACTTATCCAGCTCCGCATTGGTATAGCTTGTTACCTTCAGGGCTTCAACAGCCTCCGCAATTTCGGGCACATCCATCAGTTCTTGTGATATCATAGTACTACCATCTTTTATATCCTTTAAAAATCGCAGCCAAAGAGCTGTTACTTTAAACTCAGTGTGATTAGCTGGTATAAAATTAGGCAATTCTATCAATACAAATTCAATTCCGGGCATGTAATTGTCGGGCAGCCACTAATGTAATAGGCGATAATGATGCTAAAAGACGGTTGACCAATAATATTGATAGAATTCATTACCATTTCCAATCCTGTAGGGATGACATATCGGTAGAAAAACAAACGAGATACGGGACTGAATCCCGTAGGGATGGCACTCGATGAAAAGCTTATTGTTAGCGTGTGTCAATTAATCAAAGCTATTTTTGTAGGATTGCCTTGGTATTATTATTTGCTGTTCGCAATACGAAACGCTACCGATATGCCATCCCTACGGCATTCAAATGAACATGCACGATTTTACCTGCTACCGATATGCCATGCCTACGGCATTTTGATAAAAATGCGCTTATCATTGAGATTACGAATATGTCATCATTTTACTTGCTTCCTCCTTAAAAGATGATCGGATATAAATTAGGGAATTCTATCAATACAAATTCAATTCCGGGCAAGTAATTGTCGGGTAGCGACTGATGTGACAGGCGATAATGGTGGTACCAGACAGACGGCTGATTAATAACGTTGAGCGAATTCACTACCATTTCTAATCCCGTAGGGATGACATTTGATGGAAAGCTCATTGATATTATGTGTCAATTAATAAAGGCTATTTGGGAGGATTGTTTTGGGATTATTATTTGCTGTTTGCAATACGAAGCGCTCACAATATGCCATGCCTACGGCATTCTGATGTACACCACGATTTTACCTGCTACCGATATTCCATGCCTACGGCATTTTTATAAAAATACACCGGTTGTTTGCGTTTACCAATAAGTCATCATTATACCAGTGCTTCCTCCTGAAAAGATGATCAGGTATAAATTAGTTTATTCTATCAATACAAATTTAATTCCGGGCATGTAATTGGGGGGCAGCCACAGATGTAAGAGGCGATAATAGTGTTAAAAAACGGTTGACCAATAATATAGAGAGTATTCATTACCATTTCCAATCCCGTAGGGATGACATATCGGTAGAAAAACAAACGAGACACGGGACTGAATCCCGTAGGGATGGCTGCTACCGATATGCCATGCCTATGGCATTTTTATAAAAATGCATTTATCATTGAGATTACGAATATGTCATCATTTTACTTGCTTCCTCCTTAAAAGATGATCGGATATCAATTAGGGAATCCTATCAATACTAATTTAATTCTGGGCATGTAATTGGGGGGCAGCCACTGATGTAATAGGCGATAATGATGCTAAAAGACGGTTGACCAATAATATTGATAGAATTCATTACCATTTCCAATCCCGTAGGGATGACATATCGGTAGAAAAACAAACGAGATACGGGACAATGAATCCCGTAGGGATGGCAATTGATGGAAAACTATTTGATAGTATATGTCAGTTAATCAAGACAATGTGTGTAGGATTACTTTGGTATTATTTTTTGCTGTTCGCAAAACGAAACGCTCACAATATGCCATGCCTACAGCATTCAGATGAACACACATGATTTTTACCTGCTACTGATATGCTGGTACACACAATGAAAATTAAAATATTATGATGATAAATTAAAATATTTCGGATTTCAAATCCGGGCAAATGTCCTCGGATATGGAAATTTGGAAGAGCAGGAAATAAAAAGACTTCAAGTTTATCTAAATCCTAATTCATTTCCTCTCGTATTCTATTTATATCATCACTGTTGAGTCCGGTGATGTCAGCGATATCTTCATTGGAAAAGCCCCGGATTATTAGCTTTTCGGCAGTGTTTCTCTTGTTTTTTTCTTCGCCTTTGATTTCGCCTTTGATTTCGCCTTCCAGTTCGCCTTCCAGTTTTCCTTCCAGTTTTCCTTCCAGTTTGCCTTCTAGTCTGCCTTTTTTAAGGGCATCATTAATAAAAGTCTGCTGTGTACGCAAGATATCCCAATATTTATCATATTTATCCAGTTCCGCCTTGGTATAGCTTGTCACCTTGAGGACTTCAATAGCCTCCGCAATTTCGGGCACATCCATCAGTTCTTGTGATATCATAATAGTTCCATCTTTTATTTCCTTTAAAAAACGCAGCCAAAGTGCCGTTATTTTAAGCT
>JBBQXO010000164.1:0-11141 GCA_038209595.1 Chitinophagales bacterium | reverse complement strand
TCAATCCCCCAACCAACCAATCAACCAATCCCCAATTAACCAATTAACCTAATTAACCTAATTAACCAATCCCTCAATTAACCCAATCCCTCAATTAACCCAATCCCCCAATTAACCAATTAACCATTCCCCAAATCAACCATTCCCCCAATCAACCAATCCCTCAATTAACCTAATCACCCAATTAACCAATTAACCATTCCCTCAATCCCCCAATCCCCCAATCAACCAACAACCCCCTTCACCACCTGCCCGGCTACATCGGTGAGGCGATACCTCCTGCCCAAATGCTTGAAAGTGAGTTGATCGTGATGAAGACCCATCAGGTGTAAAATGGTAGCATGAAAATCGTGCACATGCACCGGATCACGAATAATATTGTATCCAAAATCATCGGTTTCACCATATACACCGGGTTTTACACCACCGCCTGCCATCCAAACAGTAAAACATTTGGGATGATGATCGCGCCCATAGTTATCGGCGGAAAGTGGCCCTTGACAATAGGCAGTACGACCAAACTCGCCGCCCCATATCACCAAAGTTTCATCAAGCAGGCCGCGCTGTTTTAAATCGGTGAGCAGCGCAGCCGTTGGCTGATCGGTATCAAGGCATTGTCCCTGAATTTCAAGGGGAAGGTTGTTATGTCCATCCCATCCCTGATGATAAAGTTGCACAAATCGTATACCGTTTTCACTCAGTTTTCTGGCAAGCAGGCAATTGGCTGCATAGGTTCCGGGAACTAAGCATTCGGGGCCGTACAGTTTTACAATATCTTCAGGCTCCTTCGAAATATCCATTATTTCAGGTACGGCGGTCTGCATTTTAAAAGCCATTTCATATTGCTGAATGCGGGCTTTTACCTCGGGATCGCCTGTTTCATCAAAATTAATTTCATTGAGTTCGGCTAGTTTGTCGAGCATTAGCCGGCGATCGGATTTATCTATGCCATCCGGGTTATTCAGGTACAAAACCGGGTTTTCGCCACTGCTGAATTGAACACCCTGATGCGTAGAATCGAGGAATCCATTTGTCCATAGTTTTGAGTAAACCCCTTGCCCGTTTCCTTTGCCTTTTGAAAGCAAAACGGTGTAGGCTGGCAGGTTCTGATTTTCGCTGCCAAGTCCATAACTGAGCCAGGCACCCATACTTGGGCGGTTGCCTACCTGCGCGCCGGTCTGAAAAAAAGTTAGCGCAGGATCATGGTTAATGGCTTCGGTAAAAAGTGTTTTAATAATGCAAAGATCATCCACCATGCGGGCTGTATGCGGCAGCAACTCGCTCATCCACGCACCCGATTGCCCATATTGATTGAATTGAAATTTGCTACCTGCCAGTGGAAAACTTGCCTGATTGGCCGTCATACCTGTTAGCCGCTGCCCCATTCTTACCGATGGCGGCAAATCCTGTCCAAACATGCTACGAAGCATCGGTTTGTAGTCGAATAAATCCAGTTGGGAGGGCGCTCCATTTTGAAAAAGATAAATAATCCTTTTGGCCTTCGGGGCAAATTGGGGCAATCCAAGCGCAGCGGATTCTGTTTCACCCACCCCAAATAAATCAGGGATTAGCAAGGAGCCCAATGCGGCACTGCCAATACCAATGCTTAGCCTCGATAAAAATTTTCGCCGGTTTACATTCATGCTATATTCCAATGCATCTTTTTCCATGGGGCAATTGTTATTTGGTAATGGCTTCTTCAAGGTTGTAAATAGTGCTACACAATTTCATAAAGGCTGCTAATTCATTCATATTTATTTTTGTGGGTATGGGATAACTGCCGTAAGCAAGTGTTTTTTCAGCAGGTAACTTACCGGTTGAAAAAGCCTGCTTTTGCTGTTGCAGATACTCGTTCAAAATGCTGATTTCATTTGGCTTTGGTGTCCTGCAAATGATTCTGCGAAAAGCGGTGGTAATTTTTTCTTTATCATTCCCTTTTAATAAGAGGAGTTGCTGCGCCAATACCCGCGCCGCTTCCAGGCTTGTGGGATCGTTCATCATGACCAATGCTTGTAATGGGGTACCTGTCTTTAATCTTTTTACCTCGCATTGGTCGCGGTTGCTTGCATCAAAAATGGCCATGGTAGGTGGAGGAACCGTAAGCTTTATAAAAGTGTACAAGCCTCGCCGGTACAGGGCTGTGCCAGTATCTTGTTTGTAGGTGGCCAATTCGCCTCGTCCTGAAGACGCTGTTTCCCAGATGCCTTTAGGCTGATATGGTTTTACACTCGGTCCGCCAATTTCAGGGTTCAGCAATCCACTGCTTGCCATCAGCATATCCTTTACAAGTTCAGCTTTCAGCCGCTGTCGGGGGGCATGGCTGAGGTAAATATTTTCAGGATCAGTTTTATATTTTTCTTCGCTTATTTTGGCTGATTGCCGATAGGTAGCACTCATCACTATTTGTTTTACCAGCCGCTTTACATTCCAGTTGTTTTCCATAAAATCCACTGCAAGCCAATCCAATAATTCAGGGTGGGAAGGAAGTTCGCCCTGCACGCCAAAATCACCTGTGGTTTTTACCATGCCACGCCCAAACATCTCTTGCCACAATTGGTTAACAAAAACCCGCGCTGTCAAGGGATTTTTAGCATCAACGGTCCACATAGCTAACCCTTGCCTGTTGCGTGCAAATTTGTTTGGATCAAACTTCAATACTGACGGTAATGCCTCAGGGATAACTTCTGTCGTTGGCAAATTGTAAACACCCCGGTCGAGTACGAATGTTTTTCTTAGGGAGTCTCTTTCGCCCATCACCGAAACAGTCATGGCGGTAGTGTCTTTTTTATTGATGAAATGAAGCAAGGACTTCACATCCTCATTCGTGATTTTCATTAATGGATTTTTGGCGGGTTTCGAAACAGAAATATCCCCTTCATAGCCAATTTCTTTGGTATTATTGAAGAAAGCAAAAAGGCTGTAATAATCTTTTTGAGAAAACGGATCGTATTTATGGTCGTGGCATTGGGCGCATTCTACGGTTAATCCCATCATGCCTTTGCTAAAGGTTTTTACTTTGTCAAGAACATACTCTATCCGGTATTCTTCATCAATTACCCCACCCTCTTCTGTGTATTTATGATTGCGGAAAAAAGCGGTGGCAAGCACTTGTTCCTTGTTTGCACCGGGATATAAATCGCCGGCAATTTGCCAGGTTAAAAACTCGTTGTACGGCATGTTGCGGTTAAATGCATTAATCACCCAATCACGCCAGGGCCATTGGGTGCGAATATTATCATCCTGATACCCGTAACTGTCGGCATAGCGGCCAATATCCATCCAGGGCAGTGCCATTTTTTCTCCATAATGTTTATTGTTCAAAAGCTGATCCACCATTTTTTCATAGGCTTTTTCGCTATTGTCTTTTGCAAAAGCATCCATTACAGCAAGGGTTGGTGGAAGGCCGGTAAGATCATAACAAACTCTTTTAAGTAATATTTCAGGGTTTTCTTCTTCATTGGGGGCAAGGTTATTTGCTTCCATTTTTGCCAGTATGAAATGGTCAATGGCGTTGCGCGTCCATGCTGCATTTGAAACCTTTGGTGGCTTAGTTTTTAGCGGTTTTATAAATGCCCAATGGGGTTCATAAATCGCCCCCTCTTTAATCCATTTTCTTAATAATTGTACTTCGTGGCGGGTAAGCATACCCAAATGTGCATCGGGGGGAGGCATCATGATTGCGCTGTCTTCCGAACCAATGCGGGTTAATAATTCGCTTTTTTCCGGATGGAAAGGAACAATAGCAAAAGCGCCTTTGGTTTCCCTTAGCGGAGCCAAAGCCCATGCCGCAACATCTAACCTTAATCCAGCTTCCAGTTTGGTTGTATCGGGTCCATGGCACTTAAAACATTTATCACTAAGAATGGGGCGAATATGAAAATTGTAGCTGACCTCCTCAGGAAGGCCTGCGCTGTTTTGTGGACTGCATCCATTAAAGGACGCAACAAAAAAAACCAACCCCAAAGCAAGGATGACCCATTTTCTTTCCATAGTTTGACAAATTTACCGTTTAACAAATTGAAAGTATTGAATTAATCCCTAACTCCGTATATTTTTCCAGTTTTCTATATTACAAAACACAATTTATTTATTTTAATGGGTATCTAAAGGATGCCTCTAAAAAAAATTGAAATTCAGACTACCTGTTTGTGTGTTCCAAGACATTTCCTGATTGGGTTCCCAGGATCAAAGAGCCTAAAACCGAGATCAAATTTATAAAAGATAGATACTATAAATACCAGGTACATTACAATTACAATTCCAAAAAGAAGATGACAGATAAGATTACCGGGCTCTTAGTGAGGGAAATTACCGAAAAGGGTTTTTTACCTGCGGACAAAACTAATTTAGGGAAGAAAAAAAAATATTGCCGAACATCAGGAATTGCGGTCTATTCCTGTTGCTTTCAACACATTGCGAACCATGCCTAAAAGACCTATAAGTTGTATGCGGTTTCTGATGTTATTTATACAAACCTATTCAAAAATGCATAAATTCAAGTCTGTGAACCATGGGATGAAAAAGGCATATTTAAAATTTCTATTTGCCGTAGCCTTAACCCTTGCAAGCGCAAACCAGCAGTCCCTTAAACCGCTTTACGGGTAAGCAACAGCACCGAATTAGCCACCACCTCGGTCACATACCGTTTTTGCCCATCGGCATTGGTATAGAGTCCGTGTAACGAGTTTGCCATCTATGGCCACTTCACTACCCTTCACCAGAAACCTTTCTGCGATTTCGGCTGTTTTACCCCATGCAACGATCGTATGCCAGCAGGTACCGCTATGGTATAAAATCCTTAAGTTTTTCAACGACTGAATCCCATAATCAATCACCATCTATCGTAAGAAACCACACAATGTTTCACTTATCGACTGCTTAATACAAAGAATAAATACAATTAACAGGTAATTATAAAAAGCTTCTTTAGCTTAAATGTTTGTATATCAACAACTTATGGCTTATAAAAAATAGTATTAATTCGTTTATTTACTTTAACTAATTTTGAACCAATAAAAGCTATTTTTATGAATATGAAAAACTTCTGTTGCACCACTACATATTTTTGATACTCATTTGTTAAGATATTGGATTCAAAATCGTTATTAAAAGGATTTTGCTGTGCCACTACCAGAGCAAAGATTCTTTGAAGCTGACTTCGCATAAGTAAATGTACATTTATAAACATATAGAGTAAATAAAATTTTGTTTAAAAAAGGCATGTTAAAAGGTAAAAAATCTTTACGATTTACCGATCATTTAAAAAGGCATGCCTTTAAATGGCCATAAAGTCAAACAAAAAATGATTAATGAAAAAATGTTGGAAAATGATATATTTGATTTTAGCTTTACACTATTTGAAATCATGTAATTGAGATTGATGCATTATGTTACTTAACAACAAAAAAAATTACAATATCTAAAATAAATTATTTTTTCTTAACATTATTTGTTGTAACCGGAATTTTTGTTTGTTACAATATTGAAGCGAAAAACACAGAGACAGAATCATTTGGCAACCCGTATTATTAAAAAAGACAGGTGCGACAAAAGAATAACAAAAAAGGTTTGATGATGACTTCCAATGTAAGATAGAAAATTGACTTGTACTTTTTTCTTGTTTCTAATCTTTGTGGAAAGAAAACACGAACGCAAATACCTAAATAATGTAGCTATCATGACTTTACAGCCTGGCTCAATTTTTTTCAGTATTGAAAAAATGGGCAGTAGTTCGCTTTCTAAAACTGTTTTCGGACAAACATTTATTTGGCTTTTCGTTTTTATCTTGTAATTTGGTTAATTAATTGGCTTCATTTCCTGCAATTGATCAACAAAGATATCTATCCGGAGTAATAATAAAACGTTACAGCCTACTAAATATTATAGAATATGAAAAATTTTGACTTTAGTAACTTGAATGCAGTGTATGTAAACTGTACACTCAAAAAATCACCTGAAATAAGTCATACTGCTTCACTGATGGAAGTATCAAAAAGTATTATGGCTAAAGAAAAAGTAAATATTGACACGATTCGATTAGTTGATCATCCGGTAGCGTATGGTGTATATGCTGACATGACGGAACACAATTGGGATATGGATGAATGGCCTGCATTATTCGAAAGAATAATAAAAGCAGATATTTTAATTGTTGGAACACCCATCTGGCTTGGCGAAAAATCTTCCATTACCCAAAAACTAATTGAAAGATTGTATGCAATGAGCTCAAAAACCAATAAGAAAGGTCAATACCTGTTTTATGGTAGAGTAGGAGGATGTATAATTACCGGGAATGAGGATGGAGTAAAACATTGTGCGATGGGTATATTATATGCTCTTCAACACATTGGATATTCAATTCCACCACAAGCGGATTGCGGATGGATAGGAGGAGTTGGGCCAGGTCCAAGTTATGGGGATAAAGAATGGAAGGGTGAGAAATTAAATACTCCCAGTGGTTTTGAAAGCGATTTTACCAATAGAAATACAACATTCATGACCTATAATTTACTGCACCTGGCCTCTATACTGAAAGCAAATAATGGCTACCCTAATTATGGAAATTCTCGAAAAAAATGGGATGACGGAGAACGCTGGGAATTTGATATTCCCGCAGACAAGTAAATAATTTAACCGGATACAACAGTATAATGCAAAAGGAGAATTGACGTGCTTCCAAGAAAGATATACGCTCACCTCAGCATAAATACAACAAACGAAAATTAATGCATAAAATTCCGCTTTTGATTAATCTTCAAGCCATTATATGCACATAAATTAATATAAGATTCCCGCCAATCAAATGCATTTTCATTTTAGCTTTTACAGTTCCATACTTTTAATATTTTTTAGCCAAGGAATTATTTTTTCCTTTTTGTTATTCAAAAAAGGAATTACCTATTCTAAATATCCTGACAAATGGCTAGGCCTTTTTATTCTTTTATGTTCCCTTTACTTATTACCATGGATGCTCGGTTTTGCAGGCTGGTATAGCCTGCAGCCTTATAGGGATATTATGTTTTATATTCCTTTTCAGCAATTGCTACTCATAGGTCCTTGTATTTATTTTTACACACAAAGCCTTCTCAATCCTGCCTTTAGGTTTAAACGGAAGGATTGGTTGCACTTAACACCGGCATTTGCTTATTTATTCTATAGGTTAATCATTTTTATAACCGATAAAATTCTTTTAAACCAATACTATTTTTACGAAAATGGAAAAGATAAAAATTTAGATACCTGGTATCAATTGGCCGGATTCGTATCTATGGTACTTTATTTTTCACTAAGCTTACGATATTATGCAACCTACAAAAAAGTAATTTTTCAGACCCTGAGTTTTGCCAATAACCTACTTTTTATCTGGATAAAGAAGTACCTTGTTGCATTCCTGATGATGCAGGTGCTATGGCTACTCTTCTTTCTATTTTATCCTGATTGGGGCAATTTTAAAGAAAAATGGTGGTACTACCTTTCTTTTTCATCCCTTATGTATTATATAGGTATAACCGGATATGCAAGTAAAATAAAATCCTTAATATCCTTTAAACTATCCTCTGTTGAAAATAAATCAGTTTTTCTTTTGCAAAACACCACGCCTGATTTGCCAATAACAGAAGAAATACCTTTGGAGGAAACTTTCAACGCTACTGCTAACCCTGAAACAGAAGAATGGAAAATAAAAATTTCCCATTTATTAGAAAAAGAACGATTATATGAAAATCCAAACCTCACCTTACAGGACATTGCCCGTAAATTAAATACCAATCAAACAGTGATATCTAAAATGGTTAATCAGGGGTTCAAAATGAATTTCAATGATTTTATTAATAGTTACAGGATTGAAGCAATAATTGACCAATTTAAAAAAGAAGAACATAAAAAACAAACTATACTGGGTATTTCTATTGATTGTGGCTTCAATTCCAAAACTACCTTTAATCGCTGTTTCAAAAAGCAAACAGGACTATCTCCAAAGGAATATTTAGAAAAATTGCCTAAAAAGCAGCCAAAACCGGAGGATTTTAAAGAATAGTCTGTACCAAATCATGATTTGGGGCGACAAGCAAATCATTACAATCCAAATTTGTGCCAATAAAAATAGATCAATGAAAATTATTATCCTCTTTTTAACCGTCCTGATGACAGGCCACACAATAGCACAAAACGCAAAGCTGTATGCAGAAATCAACCAAGTTGAAAACAATCTTATTCCTTTTGTTTCGGTAAAAGGCTTTAAAGGCTGGAATATCCTTGACAGAATGAAATATTACCAAGTCCCGGGAGTGAGCATTGCTGTAATCAAAGACTATAAAATTGCCTGGGCAAAAGGTTATGGTTTAGCAGATACCTTAAAAAAAATACCCGTTACAACGGAAACCATGTTTTCGGCAGGTTCAATCAGTAAATTTCTATTGGCTGCTACGGCCTTAAATATGGTAGAAAATAAACAGATAGCATTAGAAGGACCGATTAACAATTACCTTACAAGTTGGAAAATTGCAGAAAATGATTTCACTGAAAAAACTCCTGTAAGCTTGCGCATGTTGCTTAGCCATTCGGCAGGTACTTCTCAAACATCCTATTTTGGTTTTACACCCGATCAACCTATTCCCAATATTGTAGACATATTAAGTGGTACCAAAGTTTCAGAAAGCAAACCTGTTGTTGTAAACAGCGAACCGAATAAAGAATTTCGATATTCCGGCGGTGGAAGTATGATAGCTCAATTAGCATTAATGGATGTCAGCAAACAATCCTTTGAAAATTTGACACAATCTATTCTTTTTGATAAATTAGGCATGAAAAATTCAACATTTACACAACCTGTAGATGCTAAGTTTGCCAATCAATGTGCATGGGCTTATTCGGCGGCAACGTGGTTTAAAGGAATGCCTTACGTATATCCGCAACAAGCAGCAGCAGGACTTTACAGTACCCCAACCGATCTCGCCAAATTTCTTATTGATGTCCAGAAATCTTATAAAGGTGAAGGAAAAGTATTGAGCCAAACAATGACAAAACAAATGCTCACACCGCAACAAAATGTTTCGGATGGAGCCTATAAAGAACAAATTGCTATTGGTCCTTTCCTTTTGCAGCGCAGCGACAATAACGATCCCACAGGAAAATATTTTGAATTCACAGGCGTGAATGCCGGATTTTTGGCTTTTGGTATAGCAAGTGTTGAGGGAGGAAACGGCGTAGTGATTATGATGAATTCGGGCGATGATGTTAATGGATTAGGAAAAGAAATCAGGAGAGCCGTTGCCAAAACATACAACTGGAAAAACTTTTTACCGACTGAAATTAAGCCATTAAAACTAGACAAAACTACCCTTGTAAGCTATGAAGGAAGATTTAGAAAAGGAGCAGATGAAATAGTGGATATTAAAAAAGAAGGAGATTATTTGATTGAAAAAATAAACGGGGGTAATGACATTTATTGCTTTCCTATGGCAAAAGATACCATCGTTTTTTCAGATTATAACATTAAAGGATATTTTGCAAAAAATGAAAAAGGGGAAATTTTATCGCTTAGAACCGAATACCAAACAGTAGAGCAAGCTTGGGTAAAAATGAAAGACAATGAATTTACCCCTTCAGAATATTTAGGGGCAAAAAAATATAAAGAAGCCAAAGAAGGCTTTAAGCAGATGAATATGAATGAGTATCAAATTACTTATCTGGCTTATGACCTTTTTAATAAAAAACCCAATGACTTGGAAGCTATAAAAACTATTCTAACCTTAGCTCTTGAACAAAATCCAACATCTTCTGTAGTTTACAGCCGTTGGGGTGATTACTATATAAAACAAAATGATAAATCAAATGCCTTAAAAAATTATGAAAAAGCACTAGAACTTGATCCCAACAATCAGCAAATAAAAGAAGCATTGTCAAACTTGAAAAAATAAATAAAAAATGAAACAGCCTAAAGGATTAAGTATTATATCAGTGCTCCTATTTTCTATACAAATCGCAACAGCACAAACAAATTTAAGGGAGTTCAACCTTAGAGATTTTGACAAAGTTCAAATAGATAATATAAATGGTCAAATAGAAATAGAACTTGGTAAGCCATTTGGTATAACAATAGCAGGAAACGAAGGTTCGGAGAAACAAATCGAGTTAAATAAAGTAGAAGACAAATTAATAATAAAATTAGATAAGAAGTACAGCGATGACTGGAAAAAAATAAGATCTCTAACTATAAAGATTTCAATGCCAGAAATATCTAAATTTTTAAACAATTCTAATGCAGATGTAAGCATTAAAAATTTTGTTGGCAGGTATTTGGGGATAGAGAATAATGGAAACGGAAATACAATGCTTGTTGGAACCCATGTAGATTATATTGAAATTGAAAATTACGGAAATGGTAATACTGATACAAAAAATATAAATTCCAAAAAAGTAACAATATCTAAAACAGGCAATGGGAATGTGTCTGTCAAAACGGAGAATGACTTTACAAGTAAAATGACAGGCAATGGCGACATTATCAATTATGGCACAGGTAAAGCCATTATTAATAAACAAAGCGGCAATGGAAAAGTACTTTATAATAAATAAATCTAAGCCATCACAAAAAGATATCTTCGAACATATGTGGGCAGAAACTGCGAAACACTATTTACAACTAAAAAAAATATATACCGGTTGATTAATTTACCTTCCACAAGCACTTCCATACCCTTCGTTAACATCGACTCTGCAAGTTCTGCCTGTTTGCCCCAGATAATAATCTTGTGCCATTCGGTTTGTTCTACTTTGTTGCCTTGCGCATCCTTGTAAGAATCGTTGGTGGCCATGCTAATTTTTGCCATTTTACGGTTGTTGTCAAAAGTCTTCACTTCGGGATCCATGCCTAAATGGCCAATGAGTTGTACCCGGTTTCTGATGTTGTTCATACGATAATATTTAATAATTGAAAAAAAAATGTATTTGGAATGATAGTGACCTGATGGTAAGGCAGCTATCCCACTTTTTAATGAATGTAAGTTGAATACTTATACCGCTTTGCGGGTAAGCAAAAGCACCGAATTAGCTACTACCTCAGTCACATAGCGTTTTTGCCCCTCGGCATTGGTATAGGTCCGAGTTACGAGTTTGCCATCTATGGCCACTTCACTACCCTT
>JBBQXO010000163.1:0-11150 GCA_038209595.1 Chitinophagales bacterium | reverse complement strand
TGTACTATTTTGTTGAACTTGCATATGGATCGCTTAAGTAACGTCCAAGTTCACTCATTTGGGTGAAATAACAAAGAGCCTCTAATCCACTACCTGTGGATAACTGAGGCTCTTTTTATGAGGAACTTGCGAAATCAGGGTGAATGGTAAAGATTAATTCTTAAAATATACAAACATGATATTGCGCAAATTTGCAGGTGTCTCTTAAAACTTTTTAAAATTTCCTGCCTGTTTTTTAACACGGGAATAAAAGCGTTATGCACTACTTCTCTTTATTCAAGAGGCTATTGTGAAATGGGCAAATCGTCCTTTAATGCTTATTTAGATATGAAGTATATACTTATGAACTTTTGCTGGTATGACTGCATCAAAAATACCAGATCATTGTACTGTAACTTTATCGTTGTATTCTACTGATATTAATTCAAATAAACTTATCGTTCAATCAACTAATTTTGCAAAACATATATTATAAAGCGTTTGCAAGCTATACTTCCAACATGGAAGGAACTAAATATGATTTCATAAAAAAATTTGGATCATTTATTTTAAATTACTTTTCTAAAATCTTAACTGATTTTGGCAAAAATCCAGTAAACTCTATATTTCGTTATTACAAATTAACCATGATATATAATTTTTTTGAATAATAAAAATAGGCTATAGACCCAAGAGGTCAATGTAGGGATAAGTTAAAAATGAAAATTTTAACTTATCCAAAACAACTTTCGGCATGCCAAATGCAATAAAACTTGCGAATGCAAGTCAAGTTGCCGCTTATTGTAGTTGTATGATGAAGTCTTTTCCAGATCAATTGCAATAGCTGACTTTGCAAACAATAATAAATCATGAAGTAATCCACAATAAACTAAGAAATGGTAAATTCGTGCTGAATAGTTACTTTAATTATAGGGTATAAAATGCCTTTACATCTTTTTCGAAGGTGTAGAGAAATGGGTTGGGGTGGTAACTGATAAGGGATTTATAAACGATGTTTAAATCCTCTTTTATTTATGCCTGGGGTAATAGGATATTGGGGTTTGGGTTGCCATTTGTGCATAGATATCCGATATTAAATGCAGATTAGGCCAATAAAAAGTATTCGAATTACATTTTCCACACACATTGTCACTTTTGGGCGAAGAGAGGAATCCGTTACTTTAAGTGCATTGATTTTATTATCCCCGGTTAGATAAATTATTTTCATCTGATTTCCAAAAACTGAATATGCGAATAAACGATGATAATTTGTGCTACAAAACATCGAAAAGTAAAGGGGATGCACTTATTAGAAGTGTGCTCTAAATAAGATTTGGATGTATGTTGCTTTCTGCTTATTGCGCGGCGCAACTCAATTACAAGACCAAATAAATGAGCCCTGCCCCAATTGCCGCGGCAAAAGGACCAATAAGCCGCATGTATAAGGGCTTCAAGATTTTTGCGCCTTTCTGTGAAAATGCATGATGCGCCCGAATAGGAACAAAAAATAAAATCAGAGAAGTAGCAAGCATAAACCAACCTGCTAATTTTAAAAGAAGGGGCATTTTGGAATGGTCTGAAATAAGGATCATGGCTGTTGCCGGGACCATCCGGAGGGTAATTTCGAAATAATTGATAAAGGGGGTACTGCCGGCCTTGCTGATTATTTTTCTGGCGGTTTGAGGGTAAATAAGCATAAGTAAGCCAGCCCCTATGAAAAAGATACCAAAAAATATAACCAAATATTTTGAGATCAGAAATATCATATTTATGAAAAGTGGATGAAGTATATATTCTCCAATTGGAATATATAATTCCCATATTCTGCCTAAAGATAAACCGAAGGAAAACGTTGGCCTATTTTTTGTTGAGGAGAACTGTCTTGGGATATTGCTTAAGTATTCAATATTACACATACTTTATTGTAAATGCAGGATGCTTGCGTGGGCTTTTACAGGGAGATGTTTTTTTATAAATGCTTTTGTAGCTTTGTGTGAGTGTGTTTTTTGTAATTTACTTTTATTTCAGCTGTACGACTGTCATACGTCAGGAACATGGAACAAATTCATTTTTATACAGGGCTTTCGTTGATGATTTTATACGAAATGGATGCCACCCGTTGTAAGGAATGAGGATATTTCCCGGGCTCTACTTTCTCAACGATAAATGGGGATACACTATTTTTATATTCTCACATTTCCCTCTGTTTCTACTTGTATTTTATCAATTAACAAATGTCTCTTGCACGGAGCTGTTTATCAGGCGTTTTGATATTTTCATGATGGTGCATATAGGCCTGCACTTACTCTTTTTAAAACATAAGAATAACCTTTTCTAAGATTGGATTTGTTGGACCCTGATTTTTGGTGTCGGATTATTTGGTTTGCCGACTATTTTTTTAGAGCATAATTGCCAGGATATTTTCTTGTTTAAAGATGCTCTTTATGATATATTTTAAAGCGAATGGGTTGCATGCGGATTGTTTTTTGTGAAAATGGGTTCTGAATCTCAATGCCAATTTAAGCCTGGATTTGCACTTTTCTTATACTGCAGTGTAATGGATTTAGATTCTTTTTTCATCCTGAAAAAATTGCCAATGATTCAGGGAATCGTTAGACCACTTTGGTTATTGATATAGGTAGTAGCATCTTCATGAATGTATTCTTTTACATAGGTCTCTAATTGAAGCTGATTAAAACATTTCTTTACTCCTTCAAAACTTTCTTTATTAATCTCCATTAGGGTTACCTGTATTTCGGCTGGGGAATAGCAGGCAAGGACTGGTAAAATAAGTATAGCAAATGGCCCGGTACCAGCATAAAGAATATGGATCGGAGCCGGTTTTTGGGCTATTCTGTTTTGTACGTCTTCCATTAATTCCTTGATGAATTTTTTTGTCCTCATCATATCATCTACGCAAGATGCCGCCCATCTAAGACCAATCGCTTTCCCGTTTTCTAAATGCAGATCCAGTTTATAAACTTCCTGTTCTATGGCTGACTGCGATACTTCCAGAAGCATTTTTTTATACTCGATGATACTTTCTCTCAAAAGAGCATAGTCTGTATTTTCTTGTGAACATAGTTCCGCTAATTCTCGTAAGAAAATCCAGTAAAAAAGGATGGTTGCCTCAATTTTTATTTCAATTATGCGCTAAAGCGAGGAAGGAAAGCTTATATCCAAAGCCTTACACCCTGAAGCAAATGTATATTTTTATAGTTTGTTTTCTAAGCAAACTTATTCATTTTCCCGTATTGAAATTTACGAAAAACACTTTCAAAGCGTTGTAACAAATACTTTTAACATGATTACACCTTGCTATCATTTTGCGGGAGATAGGCTTTTTGAACACTGGTAAAATAAGGATTGACAAGGTGATGAGTTTCTAGTGGAGTAAAGTACCAACACTAAAGCCGGTACCAAATCAGCATTAATAAAACGGAGGCCTCTATGCAAAACGCCTATTATCTTTTAGGCGCGGCACGTATCAGATAAATGGAGGAGATACATTTTTTGTGAGGATGAAAATATACTTTATCCAAAATGACCGCCAATATAATTTTTTGTAAGCTCCTTTTGCGGATGATTGAAAATATTGTCGCAAGAATCATATTCTATTAATTCTCCTAAATACATAAAAGCCACTTTATCTGAAATACGTTGTGCCTGTTGCATATTGTGTGTTACAATTATAATGGTATAATCTTTTTTAAGTTTTAAAATAAGATCCTCTATTTTGCGGGTGCTTATAGGGTCTAAGGCAGAACAAGGCTCATCCATCAATATTACTTCGGGTCTTAACACCACAGCACGGGCAATACAAAGTCTTTGTTGTTGTCCGCCAGATAATTGTACTGCAGGCTTCTTTAACTCATCTTTTACCTCATCCCATAAAAAACTTTCTTTTAGGGCATTTTCAACAAGTTCAGCTATTGTTGACTTTGGAAAATTATGAATACGCAGCGCGTAAGATAAATTGTCAAAGATACTTTTTGGTAATGGATTTGGTTTTTGAAATACCATTCCTATTCTTTTGCGGATTTCAGTTACTGATTTTGTTTTATCATAGAGGTTCATTTCATCTAGTTTCAATTCTCCTTTTATTTTGGCGTCCGGCGATAAATCATGCATTCGGTTAAGAGAACGGAGCAAGGTAGATTTACCGCAACCTGATGGCCCTATTAATGAAGTAACCTGATTTTTAGGAAAGTCAATGTTTACATTTTTAAGAATTTGTTTATTCCCAAAAAATAAATCCAATTGGTTTACTGAAAGTTTTATCTCTTCCATAGTTAATCCTGCGTTCTATATTTATAACGAATGATAAATGCAATTGTGTTTAATAAAAAAACCAGAGTAATAAGAATAACAGCAGTGCCATAAGCAAGTGGTCTTACCTCTTCAATAGAAGAATGTTGTGTAGAGAGCATATATAAATGATATGGCAATGCCATAAACTCCTGATTAAATGAAGTGGAAATACCATTGATATAAAATGCCACCCCTGTAAATAAAATTGGGGCAGTTTCGCCTGCAGCCCTTGAGATTGTTAAAATTATTCCGGTTAGAATACCGGGCAATGCTTTTGGTAAAACAACATCTTTAATAGTTTCAAATTGTGTAACACCCAAAGCTAGGGTTGCTTCCCGCATGCTGTTGGGTATTCTCTTTAATGCTTCCTCTGTAGTGGTAATAATGTAAGGCAATGACAAGAGCCCTAAGGTAAGACCAGCCGATAATACAGATGTGCCAAGCCTTAAGGACTGTACAAATAACGCCAGCCCAAAAAGCCCGTAGATAATAGAGGGGACACCTGCTAAGTTTCTGATGGATGCCCTAATGATATTTGTCATAAGCGATGGTCTTGCATACTCATTTAAGTATATCGCACAGGCAACGCCAAAAGGAACTGAAAATATAGTGGTGATAAAAGTAAGAATCACCGTTCCTATTATTGCCGGTAAGATGCCACCTTGCGTCATGCCATTGGTAGGGTACTGATGGATAAAATTCCAGGAAACGGCAGGCATGCCTTTTGAGAAAATATCCCATAAGATGATACCCAAAAACAGAAAAACCAGTAAGGTGCTTCCAAGTAAGATGATCCAATCAAACAAGTGAAGTAATTTCTTTTTCATGCATGGAATTTTCTTAATCGGTTGGCAAAATATTCACCCAAAAAGTTTATGCCCAGTGAAATTAAAAATAATATTCCGGCAATTGCAAATAGGGCAAAATAATGAGTAGTTTGATAAGGCACTTCTCCCATTTCAATAGCGATGGTGGCTGTAATGGTTCTTACAGAGTCAAGAAATCCTCTTGGAATAGCAGAGGCATTGCCTGTTGCCATTAATACAGTCATTGTTTCACCCAATGCCCTGCCAAGACCCAGCAACACAGCGGCAATGAGGCCAGGCAAAGCTGCCGGTATCGTAATTTTAAAAAGGGTTTCCCATTTATCAGCACCCAATGCCAGCGAGGCTTCCCTATGGCTTTTAGGTACTGCATTTATAGCATCTTCGCTGATGGTAATTATGGTTGGCAAGGCCATTATAGCTAGTAAAATAGATCCGTTTAAAGCATTTAGGCCATTTTGAATACCAAATAATTTTGATATGCCCGGTCCTAATAAAACGATTCCAAGAAATCCGATTGCCACCGAAGGAATAGCGGCAAGCATTTCAATAACAGGTTTTAATATGGTTTGTACTTTTTTAGGGGCAACTTCTGAAAGGTATGCGGCTGTTAGAATGCCCAAAGGAACGGCAATTATCATGGAACCTACTGCCACAAATAAGGTACTGACAAGTAAAGGTAAAATACTGTATTTGTTATCAGGGTCCCATTGAATACCTGTAAAAAAATCAAGAGGACTTATTTCAGCAAAAAATGAAAAACTGTTATACACCAACATAAAAAAAATGCCTCCCAAAAGGGCAAGCGTGATAAACCCGGTAGCTTTAAAAATCTGTTTAAAAAACCAATCTGTCTTTTCTCTTCTATTGCCGGTCATTTTATTTTTTTTGCGGGATAGTAACCCGATAAATGAATGATTTTCGCACCTTTTTCCGTTTTTTCAAAATCCAGAAAGGGTTTCACTTTTTCATAATCACGCACTTTATAATATTGAAATAACGGGCGCTGAAAAAAGTATTCGCCGGAAGCAATTTTGGCGGAATCTAATGGCGAAATGGAGGGACTGACATTTGTATATATTTTCAATACTTTTATATTCCCACGCTCCCATTCCATTACGTAGCCAGCACCTACGTAGCCTATTCCTGAATTATCAGCTTTGATTGCTTCTAATATTTGTGCATTTCCATTCATCTGAATGGCGTGAGGGGAGAATTGAATGTTGAGAATAATCTTTACAAACTCGTGTGTTCCGGAATTACTTTGGCGGCCATATATGTTTATAGGGATATCTTCTTTTGTTAAAAATGACCAATTTGTTACTTCACCACTTAATATTTTCGATAAGTCAGGGGGGCTGATGGAATCAATAGGGAAATTTTTAGCAACCACAAAAGCAATGGCATCCTGTGCAAATATGAAAGAATCCAAAACAATATTTTTCTTGCTGAATAAGGCTATTTCTTCTTCATTAATTCTTCTGGAGGAGTTTGCAATATCGGCAGTACCATTCAATAAGGAGGCTATGCCTAAACCGGAGCCGCCTCCGGAAATGGAGACTAAAAACTCATCGTCTTTTTGGTGAAATTCCTCTGCCATCAGGACTGCTAAATTCACTTCTGTGTCAGATCCTTTTACCTTAATGGTGTTATTGTTGGTAGAGCAAGACTGCAAGTAAAATAAAATAAATAAAGAAATAATCACTCGCATTGGCGAAGTTTCAAACAAAAATTCCGTAACTCATCAAAATCAGTTTTAAGTAATTGTTATTCTTTTCTTGAGTTTTGATACAGACCATTCCCTTTTTTGTCTCTTTTGCTTAAATAGCTGCGTGGCCCATTATGCCTTTGGCTTTGAAAAGCTTATGTAGCCTAAACATAGGTATTTTACGAACCATTGATTGAGAAAGAATTATCAAAAAGCAGAACAAGGGACATCCCATTTGCCATACTGCGAAGGGGTTGAAATATTTCTTTTGATTCAACCACTGACGAGGTAATAATAAACCAGAAATTTAAATCTTTATTCAATTGTTACCCAAAACTATAATTCAGGTATCCAAGTGAAGATATCGTAAGCCGTTTTTGAAATCATTATTCTTATTTTCTCTCTCTCTTGATAAGGATTAGTCCAAGCAAAAATATTAATGCACTTAGGGTAAAACGAGGGCTGATTTCAATATCTTTTTTGTATTGATACAGGCCATAAGCAAATCCAATAATACTCAAAATGATACATGCTATTCCAATTCCCTTAAATGTTGTCATGATTATTAGTTTTTTCTTTGCTGCTCAAATATAACGCAGTATTTTGAATATGTATTAAAGGTAAATGTACTGGATTTTTTGAGGGGAGTGACTTGCCTTATTTCAACCCGCCATTATTTAGTAGTTATCTTAAATACGTAATGTAATATTTCTCTTTTTCATACAAGTCTCTGCCATGGCTTTGTGGGAATATGCTCAATTTGGCATTTGTAGCAACAAAAACCAAAGGACTAATTTATACCTGTCAGTCTTTCTTCAACCAACCGGTAATACTAAGTCTTGGTTTATGGGTAACCAATACCTCATGCGGCAACTCGTTGCTTTTGAAAAATACCATGCGACCATTCAGGGGTTCAATTATCTGTACTAAATCATCATGATACACACACAATTCGCCGCCGTCGCCGGTTTTCCAATCAGCGTTCAGATAAAAAATCATGGAGAACCGCCTGCTGTCACTATTGCGAAACTGATCAAGATGTTTTTTATAGAAACTATCTTTCTCGTACAAAGTATAGTGAAATTCGTAGCTTGTAATACCCGTATAGCAGGTATTATTTAAATGCACAATAAAGGCATCCATAATATCGAAGAATGCATTTTCAAAGGCATCATTGTGTTTGCGGTCGAGCCAGTAAATCTGATCCGTTCTGAATAACGCATCCTTTACTATCACAGGCGCATTGCCAATACCAGCCTTATGCATTTGATGGGTAGCAAACAGCCGGTTCAAGTTTTCACTTAAATCCGCTGAAAGCTGATCGGGCAAAAAATTGCCGGCTATTCCAATATTGTTATCAATATAACCATTGATAAGGGTATCAAAAATCTGCTGCAGATAAAATGTTGAAAAGGCTGATTAGAAAAAGTTACAAGTAAAGGTAGGTCGAGAATGAATCAGGCCGTTAAATAGTTTTTCTTCCCTATGTCACCCTTTTTTGGGGTAATCCTTTACCTGCTGTTATGCTGAAGGTTGCAGGACCTGCCGGGTAAGGTGTGCCTTCCTTTTGAGGTACAAGATTTCTCCCCTTACTCTAAAGGAGGGAACAATTATTTGACCTGTCAGGATATTTGAAAAGACTGCTTACAATACCTGAAGAACTTTGGAGTAATCTGCATTTCGTTCTGAAAACGCATAATACCCTGAAATTTACTATTCCATGGGGTGCAGGAATGTAGTTCCGGATCGTCCATTATTTTGTCATGGTAAAATTTAGCTTCGAGCCATTTGGTCATGGGTTTTAAAACCAAAAAGGTTTTGTTTCTTACAAAAACCACACAGTTTTTGGTAGGACTGATTTCTACTTCTTCCCAGCCTGACACCTCCTGTAGGATCCTGTCAAAGGCCAATACAATATCATCCGATTTATTTAAAAATAAATCATCCATATCCGCTTTCTGACAATAGTGCCAGGCGTTGATATTCCGTAATTTTCTTTTGCATTTTGGACAAATGACACCTTCCATAGTATTTCACTTTCTTGTGGGGTCTTATCTATTTGCTGCTTGATGACTTTAACCATACTTTTTACAAACAGCAATCGATTTTGGTTTTAATCTAAATAATTCTTCTAAATCTGATTATTTTTTTAAATAATAAAGCTATTATATCAATTAGCGGGCATCTCTTTTTTGGCTACCTTTTGCATAAATAAATAAGACGATATGAAAAAGAAAAAGCGGTTCTTATAACCGTTTTTTCTGATTTGAGTTCTATTTGCTTATGGGGGCCTATAAAAACCACTCAGACAATTCCAATTTTATAACATAGGAGTTTACTTATGTAAATGAGGATGTTATGAAATTTGTATATGCAGTATCAGGTTTTTTTTGAGATGCCCTTATATTATTTTCGCAGGACTAAGAGGTGGCGGACAGGTATTTTCTACTGCGGGGATACTTTTCAGGTAAGTAAATATGGCATGAAGATCTTCATCTTTAATGTTGGCAAAATTGGTCCAGGGCATGGGGGGCAAAAGCATGCGGCCATTGTCGAGGCCTTTATATTTCCCCTCCTTTAGTGCTTTTTTAAATTGCCCTTCTGTCCAGTTACCAATACCGGTATCATCCGGTGTCAAATTTCCCGCAAAGGAAACGCCCCATGGCCCTGCTGCAGCTGTGAGATCGGGATAGAATATTCCAAATCCTTGCTGGATCAGTATATTATCAAAAGTTACCACAGGTCTGTCTGCGGGATAGCCGGATAGCATTAATTCTGGAATAATTTCCGGACCGTTTGGTCCCATTTTTTTTGGAGAATGGCAGTCATTACATCCGAGTATTCCTACAAGATATTTACCCTGCGCTACAACAGTTTCAATTGGTACATCCTCTGTTTTGGTGGTAGGGTCATTGGCTTTTGCGTTGTTTTTACAGGAAGCATTTAAAAGTGAAAATAGGAGGAAGCCTGCTGTAGCGATAGAAATGTTGATTTTCATGGTTGATAAATTTTAGATTATTACCTGATGTTTTAATGGTTTCCCCAGATTGCATATCAAATAATGGAATGTTTCCCGGAATAACAAAGTAAAATAATTAATAATTTTAACAATTAATAATTTAATCCTTTTTATTTTGTATTCAGTGACCAAATAATCGCATTTTCCTCCGTTGCTCTAAAAATGGTATTATGTTTTTCATTTGGCTTATCGGAATACCGCCATTGTAGGTTTTGCGGGTTTTCTTCCTTTAGGAGTGCAGCAAGTTTGCCTACAGTTCTGGAAATATCCTTAGCATTGGAACCGGCAAACCATAATCTTTTTTCTGTTGCAGGAAATTGGGTAAAATGTTGTTTTGCCGTTTTAATTAACTGTTTGTTATTCCACCATAATGAAGGATCAAATTCAATATAAAAGTCAAACATATCCGGAGATCGAAAAAAGGTTTCCACTACAAAAAGTCCGGCAAGCGATTCGCTGATGGTGCCTTTCTCATTGGTGGTGCTGTATCGCTCATTTATTTTGGGAAAAAGTTCCTGGTTGATTAAACTCCTGCAAGGACCCGAACCCCCGATTACTGGTGCAATTTCTTTATCTTTTGCCTCTTCGGTTGGTCCGGTTAAATCCCTTCTTCGTTGGGTATTTTCAATCCCTACAAGGATAATTGGAGTGATTTTTTCGATTTTATCAATGCTTCCTGCGTATTGGCTATATGGGGAAAATCTTCTTTTATTCCCCCATCTGGCATATATAAAACGGGTAAAGCACTTGGATGGGTTTTGTATTCAGACGGAGTCCATACATTGATGGTTCTTGATTCGTCCAATTCTTTTGATTGTATGGTAAAGATTTTATAAGCAGGGATAGAATCTATTTACTGCGCAGTGAGGGTATAGCTTGTAAGGAAAATAAAGGCGAAAAGAAAATGATGGTACAAGTATTTCATAAGGATTTGATTTTCAATTTTATATGGTTTTACAGAAAAGGAAAGTTACCACTTTCCTGACTTCTTTCGCCTGACTAAGTAAACATAGGGAAACTGACCGATTTAAATTTCATTTTGAAATTTACAAAAAGGGAGAGGTATTCAAAAAAAGCTTTTGAAAAGTTGAATCAGGAAACTTGCAGTGTGGCCACTTTGTAGGAAATAATTCCCACACCTGAAAAATACCATTTCTTTCAATCCTCCGTTTTCCTTTTTTTGTTGCGTTTTTCGGAGTCTTTATTTATTTTTCCCAGTACCTCCATGGTAATAATGGTTAATTCGTCTGTTTTGCAATTCCATATACTGAGGTATTTTTTTGAAACCACGTTATGCGTTTTCCAGTTT
>JBBQXO010000162.1:0-11304 GCA_038209595.1 Chitinophagales bacterium | reverse complement strand
CATCAAATTGCCATGAAAATCCCGTGTCTTTTGCCGACTCAATAATTTTTTGTTGAAGTCCTTTTTCCGTTAAGGCAGCGTTCGATTCATTTGCCTGTCTTTGCAATGAAAAACCTGTTCCGGTTTTCAATGCAAAATCTGTTGCCCGCTTTTCAATAGATTCAAACAAATGGTTGATCTTTTTATCATTACAGTTTCATTTTACCAAACAGTTCCAAAAAAATAAGCGCTTTTTAAATAAAAGTCTTATTTTATTATTTTATCCTGTTATATTTTTTCAAAACATCTATTACCAATTTATGCGGAAGCGCATGTGATTTGTTTCCGTTAATTCCTTCCATTGTTTCGGCAGCTACCATTGCATTGATAATGGCCTCTTCTGTAGCCTGTATTGTTGCTTCAAATAAAGGGTTGATTTCATCATTAGATAATACATCTACTTTTGTAAAATCTTTTCTTTGAAAAGCAGTTGGATTAGCTGTAGAGAAAGAAATAAAAATATCCCCAGAGCCATTAGTACCCTGCCCGCCTACTTTACCGATACCAAGCGATACTCTTTGTATAATTCTTTTCAACTGATGTGGTAATAATGGAGCATCCGTTGCAACAACCACTATAATAGAGCCATCACCTTCCTGCCTGTAAGAGGGGGCTGCTTTGAGTTCATTATTTAGTGTATCTATTAATTCTTTGCCAACCGGTACGCCGGCTATAATGAGATTATTTTTTCTTCCAAAGTTTGATTGTACGAATACACCCAATGTATAGGTGGAATCTTTAATTTTTACCACTCTTGACGAACTGCCTGACCCGCCTTTAAATCCTAAACACCGGCTGCCTGCACCACCACCCACATTTCCTTCTTTTAGTAAACCTGATTTTGCACTGTCCAATGCTTCAAATGCATTGCTTTCTTTTACATGAAAACCATAGATGTCATTTAAAAATCCATCGTAGGTTTCTGCCACTACCGGATAGGTATACCAAAAATCTTCTTTATACCAGCCTGTTTTCACATACCATTTCAGCACTGCATCTCTTACCACACCTACACTATTGGTATTGGTAATCATTACAGGGCCTTCGAGAAATCCCGATTCAGTTACCCATGTCGTGCCGGTCATTTCACCATTGCCATTTAGTGTGTACCAATTGGCATATACAGGATTATTGGTTCTTCCCCTTGGTAAAATAGCGGTAACACCTGTACGCACAGGCCCCTTACCCCTTATATTTTTTCCATCGCCCGAAATGATGGTGCTATAACCTACTTCAACATCTTTTACATCGGTAATGGCATTGAACTTGCCTGTCGTTCCTTCAAAGGGTATTCCAATATCTCTTGCACGGGGCTTTTGTGCATAAAGTGAAGAATGAATCAGGAGCACTAATAAAATTTTTTTCATTTGCATTATTTTTTATTGAGTATTTTAATTTCATATTTTCAAAAACTAAACATCGTCTATGAGGTTAGTTTTTGAAAATATATGATTAATGTAATGAACAATTACTTTATGATTACCCTTTTAATCGTTGGCCATCCTTGTTGAGTGTAATACATCTATTTTCCACTTATTTTCATCTTTTATTAAAACAACCGTTTCCAGCCATTTTACCATTTCCTGTTTACCATCTCCTGCAATTACTGATTGAAGATAATAAGTAACCCATGCTGTTTTTTTAATGACGGTTGTGCTTATAAACTCAAAGCTGTTTGTGCGTTTAAAATCGGGAATAGTTTTACCCATCATGGCTATACTAATAATGGTATCGATATTCCAAATCTGTCCATATTCATAAAAATGCACTTTGGATGTTACCAACGTTTTTAGAACCGATGTATCCCCATTGGTTAAAGCAGTAAACATGTTTTCAATAGCCTGCTGAACTATTTTCTGTTCTGTGGCTGCTTTTTGTGCGTGAACCGTTACAGAGATGAGTAATATAAAAAAAAGGATTTTTATCTTTTGCATGATGAAATATGGTTTTACTATATATTCTTTAATCGTTACTTTTTTCTTAATATCTATTTTTAGTAATAAAAATTATTTGCTATAAATTTTCCAATACCCTGCCATACATCTGAATAACGGGCAAAATATACTACATCAGAAAGAAGGAAAGCCAAAAGCACCATAAAATAGGGCATCCAATTTTTCTTTTTTATAATATCACTCAACAAGAAAGCAGCAGCAACACCGGTTTTAACATATAATGGAATTAGAGCATCATAGGTTGCGGGTAAACTATCAAAATAAGTAAAGATGATCCTGCCCATAGCAGGGCCAATCATTATAATGGCGGTTGCAATTATAAAACGCATATGGCTTGGTGTATCTTTTCTATAAATGATAGCCAATGAATAAAACAGGATGAACATAAATATTTGCATCCATGTGATGGATTGCCATGCAAATACCTCAACGGGCGTGTTTTCGATAATCCCCGTAAGATAATTATACCGGGCTACAAAAAGCATCGACACAATCATAATCGGGGCAATTACATAAGTTGACTTACCAATAAAGCGATGCGCAGCATAATTTTTTTTGTGAATTAAAATGGGTTGTAACAATAACAGCAATACCCAGGCACCCATAAGTGCACCGTGAATATGGTGCAGCCATGTAGCATCTTTAAACACAGGAAAGTATTTAATATAAGTAGCGTGAAAGCCAACGTGAACTATCACAAACATCAATACCATCCCGAAAATGATGGATTTGGTATGGATGGGTGAACCCTGATTTATTTTTTCCTGTTGCATATTTTTTCCTTACAAGCCAGCCCTTTTGTTGATATTATAAATTATACTTCTCATTCTATAATTGCATAAAGATTACTTCCAAATCACAGATGCGTCTATGTCAGCAATATTGGCCCTTCCTGTAAGCATCATTGCCAGTTCAAATTCAGTCCGAAGAATATTAAGCACTTTTGTTACACCTTCGGCGCCTCCGCAGGCTAATCCAAAGCAGATTGGTTTACCCACCAATACTGCATTTGCTCCCAAAGCAATCGCTTTTAAAACATCGGTCCCCCGCCTTATGCCTCCGTCCATTAATATGGGCACTCTTTTATTAATTCTTTCTACAATCCTTGGAAGCACTTCGATGGTAGCGGGCACAGTATCTAAATTTCGTCCACTATGGTTTGAAACGATGATGCCCGATACTCCGGCCTGAATAGCCTTTTCAGCATCATCCGGATTTAAAATCCCTTTTACCAGCACGGGGATTTTAGCAAAGGATTTCAGCCACTCAATATCTTTCCAGGTTAGGGGTAATTTTTGCGGCCCAAGGCTAACCATATAAGGTGCATTTACATCATCAGGCAATCTGAAATTCACCCTTTGCTGACGGTTACGAACGCCGCCAACAGGTGTATCAACCGTTACACAAAGCGCACGACAGCCCTGCGATTCAACCTTTTGAACAATGTCCTTCGTAAAGGCCATGTCATCCCGCACATATAGTTGAAACCATAGCGGTTGCGTAGCCACTTTTGCTATTTGTTCAATAGGCGTTGTGGTAAATGAGCTAACCACATATATGGCTGAAGCAACACTTGCTCCCCGGGCAGTTGCAATCTCGCCTTCAGGGTGCATAATTTTATGGAATGCAGTGGGGGCAATCAGGATAGGATAGGGTAATTTATGCCCAAAAAGCGAAACACTTGTATCCAGTTTGGAAACATCGGCAAGTACAGTAGGGTTAAGTTTTATAGTATCCAATGCCTGCCGGTTCCAACGAACGGTGAATTCATCGGCCGCACCACTAGCCACATATTCGTAGGCCATTTTGGTCATTTTCCCTTCGGCCATTTTTTCAAAATCAAACAGATTTATGATTTCGGATAAATCTGTTGGATCACCGTTTTGCAAATTAAATGTATCCATGCCCGGCTGACTGTTTCCATCAAAAGGCATCATAGCCCCACCTGCAAAAGCAGTAATTGATTTAAGCAAATTTCTCCTTGTTTGTTCCATAGTAAATAAACAATTAATGCTGATTTGTAAAAGTCAATTTTCTATATTCATAAATACCCATAAAAATAGTAAAAAACATACATCGGAAAACACAGGAATCAGTGCTTTTTAATGAGTTGTTGTAAACCCGAAGCCATAAGGATTAAAAACCAAATTTCTAAGCCCTTGCACTCAATGCATTTACTTCCTTTTCCAAATACCTGGCTTCCAGATTTTCCACTTGTTTCAAATGTGTATCTACTTTTAAATACCTTAATAACAGCATGCCAGAAAATGCCATGACAGAAAAAATTAAAAAAATGGTTGGCCAGCCGAAATAGTTTCTAAGATCGCCTAACAATGCTGCCCCTGCAGCCAGTGCACCATTAAATATGGTCATACAAAAAGTAAACTGCAGCGCCGAAATACGTTTCCAGCACATTTGCATGGCTAATGCCAATACAGCAATATTAATCAGAACAATGAGCAAATTAATGCACCCGATAAATACGCTGACAACCGTGTTGTTTGGCCAAAATGCAGATGAAAATGCCATACCTATAACCAGCAAGGCTGATAAAAAAAGAATTCCCTGCAACATGCGAATAATGCCAAACCGGTAAATGATGATACCGCCGGTTACCATTCCCAAAATACCTCCAACCAAATTGGTAGTGGAATAAATATTAGCATAAAAAACATTGTTCCAGCTAAGCGCCTGAATGGTAAATATAGGAAGCAAGGTTCTCATATAATGAACGGCTGCCATAATGATAAAAGTTATGATAACCAGCAACCACAGGTTGCGCAACAGAAGCACCTGCCTGAAGGATTTGAACAACTTGCCAAAGCTATCTATAGCCAACAACGCTGCCTCAGGCGAAGTGGAACCGGCAGACCAGGGCAATAATTTTTCACCTTGTCTTTCTCTTAATAAAATAGGTACCAGCATAATTAATAAAACAGCACCAGACATCCAGAAAACGGCAGTTGAAAAACCATATTGATTAATGAGCCAACTACCTATTGCCAGCGATGCAGAAGTACCCACAACCTTTGCCCCCCACATCAGGCTATTGGCTTTGCCCTGCTGCACCATCGGTACAATATCAATGACCAAACTATCGGTAGCAATATCCTGAAACATAATAAAAATATGTACACCCACAGCAGCAGCCGTTAGCAGGGTGAGGTTGTTTAGTGGGTCGGGCACAAAGGATAGTACTATTAAACTGCACATAATGCCAAATTGACCAAACAGCAGCCAAGGCCTTCTACGCCCCATGGGTAAAAAAGTAAACCGTTCCATTATGGGTGCCAATACAATTTTCAGGCTAAAGGGTATCAAGATGATGGCGCCATAGCTAGCAATTTCGCCTGCGCCTTTGCCATTCATGGCCATCCAGGCGGGTATGGCAAAAATGGTAATACCTTCTGGGATACCTTGTGAAAAATACAACATGATAAAGGTTATATACCTGAGTGATGTATGATCAGAAAGAGCCGGAAATGGAATGCGATTTGCTGATATCATGGATTGCTTTATAATGTTGGGTGGTTTTTACTTTTTTCCGGGTATCGCTTCCATCAATAAGGCATATTATTGAAATTTTAAAAAACCGTTTTACAAATACCCAAGCCACCATTTGTCTTTATTATTAGCTGTTTACTTCAAACTTTCAATACGCCAACCTTTTCAATAAATTCGCTTCATTTTTTATTCATGGTATTTTTTTTGAATATAATGCTAACAATAAAGTAAGCTACCGTTCCAATTTAAAATTCACTTCCCGGTTCGGACGTTGCGCTGTATTGGCAACTTTCCATCCTGTACGGAACATCCAGTCTGCCATTTTTTTAAGTTTTTCATAGTCTATACCTTCAGCATTATCCTTTGGCGTATGATAATCGGGGTGCAACCATGTAGTGTACATAAGCGATGGAATGCCTAACCTTGCATAGGGCAAATGGTCGCTTCGGAAAAACCATCCTTCGGGGTGTTGCACCTTATCCCAAAGCGTATCAAGTTTAAACTTCGGACCTTCATTGTTGGCTTCAAGCACCATTTTTGCCAGATCGCCTGAGGTAAGGTGTGGTGGCTGCAAACCCAACACCGCTGCACTATCCGGATGATTTCTACCAATCATGTCCCCGTTTAGCACAGCTACAATATTTTGAATGGGTACCGTTGGATGCGATGAATAATAGCGTGAACCCAACAAGCCCCTTTCTTCCGTACCATGTATAACAAACAGCACAGAACGCTTGCCGGGATTTTTCTTAAAAGCCCTTGCCACAGCGAGCATAGCCACATTCACACTTGCATTATCATCGGCTCCATAAAAAATATTATCTCCATCTATTGTATTCCTTACCCCGTGTGCATCGGTGTGCCCACTGTATAAAAGATACTCCTTTGAAAGAACAGGATCGGTACCAGGTATTACACCTATAATATTTACCGAAGGATAAAGAAACCGATCAATAACAATGTTAGCTTTTAACACAACACCGGAATTCAAAACTTCATTTCTGGCAACAGCATGAAGCCAAAATACCGGTACTTTAGCATTTACTTTTTCATTAGGTCCCCCTTCCAAATCAAAACTACCTTCTTTAAAATTTTCTATAGCATCATCCCATGTAGTTTCTGTTTCAGCATCACCGATTAATATAAGAGCTGCTGCACCTTTTTCTATAAGTGCATTACCCATTTTTGTCATCATAAATCGCTGATAACGCCAGGTGGGAAGCGACATATTGTAATTCAAAATGCCAGGTACAGCATCAAATGCCACGACTTTACCTTTTATATCCAGGTTATTCAAATCAATGGATGATGTACTACCGATGTAAACAACAGGCGCTTCTATTTGAAAAGGTGCCATTTGTGCTATGGCAACTTCCGTCCATAAAGAGAGGGAACGCCCATTGATAGAGACGGTGCTAGTTGCCGCCACCCGGTTGCGCCACATATTAAAAAATTGGTAATAAGTGTGGTTATCGCCGGCAGGTTTTAATCCAATATCCCGATACTTTTCGCCTAGCCAAACTGCTGCATTCAGTTCATTAATGGTGCCCGCTCCTCGTCCTTTAAACCGGGCATCAGCATGCTCGTATAAATCACTTTTTATTTCATCCTGCCTGATGGATGACAGCGATGCAGCAGGTACCTTTATTACTTGTTGTGAGAAGATCGTTTCTGAAACAAGTAAAAGAAATAAAATAGAATATATTTTCATTTGTACATTTTTTGTATTTCATCAAACCGCCAACTTGTTCAATAAATCCGTTTCATTTTCCAAATGCCTTGCCTCCAATTCATCCACACTTACCAGGTGTTTATTTATGCGCAATATCATTACAAAAAATAATGAGCCAACGGCAATTACAGCCACAATAAGAAAAATATGCTCCCAGGGTAAGTTTGCTTTGAGCGGACCAAGCATTGCCGCCCCTACCGACCTGCCCACATTGGAAAGCGCCATATACAAAGTAAATTGGGTGGCCGATATGCGTGCCCAGCACAATTGCATACCAATGGCAAAAGATGCAATGGAAATAAATACATACAGGGTATAATAGAAGCCCATAAAGCCGGTAATAAAATGTTCGGTGCCCCAGTAAGATTTCAACAGCCCCATGGCTACCATTACCGCCATAAAAAGAAACAGGTAAATACTCATCATTCTTCGCTTTCCAAAAAAATCGGCCAGGGCACCACCGGCAATGATGCCCAGTAACCCTGCAACCAGTGATGTACTGGAAAACAGGTTGGAATATTTTTCGTTGGTCCAGCCTATTTCCTGTATGGTAAAAACAGGTAACATGGTTTCCAATAATGAAATGCACATATTAAACAAGAAGAATGCAACACCCATAAATAAGCTGGAAGGCAGCAAAAAAACTTTAAATAAGCTTTTGAATATTTTGGCAAAACTATCCAGTTGCAAACTCGCAGCTTCAGGGGATATACCGCCTTTAGACCATGGTAAAAGCCTTTCCCCCGGCCGCTCACGAATTAATAATGGAACCAGCATAATAAGCGCCACCAACATGGCCAATGCAACCGTTGCTTCGCGTAAGCCATAATGATTGATTATCCAGGTGCCGGCAAAAAGAGATCCGGATATGCCCATAATTTTAGCACCCCACATCAGGCCATTTGCCCTTGCCTGTTCCGGCACGGGCACCATATCAATCGCCATACCATCAGTAGCTACATCTTGAAAGGCGCCAAAAAAACTGACCAAAAAACCGCCGGCCATTAACAGCGAAAGGTTATTTAAAGGATCGGGCACCAAACCCAACACCAAAAAACTAACTACCAGCCCCAATTGGCCAAACAATACCCAGGACCGGCGCCTGCCCATGGGTAGAAAAGTATAGCGGTCCATAAGCGGAGCTATAAGAAATTTGAAACTCCAGGGAATACCGAGAACCCCCACAAAAGCGCCAATTTCCCCCGGGCTTTTTCCGTTCATGGCCATCCAGGCAGGTATGGCAAAATAGGTAATTCCTTCTGGAATACCCTGCGCCAGGTATAAAATGGTGAAACTAAAATACCTGAAAAAGGTGTGCGTTGAAAGAACCGGTATTTCAGATATTTTCAATTTCATGCTGATGATTTGAAGGGATTAAATGCTTGGCTACCCCATACAATCCATAAGGGAATATTATTCATTAAAACACTGCATGACGTATTTAGGAACCCACTATTATTACTGGCGCACCACCTGTAGAAATACGGAAAGCATCGGCACCCACTTCCTGCATACCTGGCGATGACATAACGCCTTGCAAGGCTTCCATGGTTTCAAACGGCATTAAAAACAGGCGATAAAAAGCCGGGGCACTTCCATCGGGATTTGGAAAGAATTTGGTAGCCGTATAAGGCTTTACATCCAAAGGGATGCCGGTTTTTTCGTGGAGCAAGGCCGTATGGGTAACATAATCTGCTTCAAACTGACCGGCATCGGTTGGATGCGGATAAAGAACAATTAGATTTGGCATAGTAGGTGTTTTATTTGAGATGAAAAATATAAATATTTTTCCATACCTACTTAACATTATGCCGAATACCTTACTTTTTTTATCAGGGAAGCCATTTTTATATCAAGGAAGCTTTTACTATAGCTCGATCTCTGCGGTAGCACTCCAATTTTCAAGTGCGCCCATGTTTAAGTATTGGGTGGCTTTTTCTATAAAAATTATAGCTGGAAAGTCATTTTTATCAACTGATAATAATTGTTTAAACAGAGAGATAGCCTGTAAGAATTCTTTTGGCTTATATAACTTAAAGGCTTCTTTAAATTGCTAAATGGTTTGGGTTTTTTTCCAAAATTGCATCATCTTCTCCATTGAGGTATTGTACAATTGTAAGGTGTTTGTTTTTACCTTTCAATAATACTTTGCCCAATTGCCCACCGGCGTAAATGACGGCAACCGGAATCAACAGGTTGGACCCGGCTGCCTAAAACAAGGGTACTAATAACGGGTTAATTTAGAGGGCATCTTCTTCCATTCCATAGGAAGCTCGCAAAAAGGAAAAAATAAAAATCAGCAAAAGAACTTGTTTTCTACGATAGAAAGCCTATTATATTCACCTTTCCGAACGAAACATATGCACTTTTGATTTTAGCCATATTTACCTGGCTGTATTCACGTTCTTAATAAAATCAATGAGCCCTTTCATATAAATCTCCTGATCGTCATATAAAGCCATGTGGCTGCCATTGGGGCAAAGCAAGAACGACCCTTTTGGAAACTGTTCCGACATCCATTTCATATGTTCCGGATCCATGGTATCGTGGGTGGCACCAATAACTAAGGTTGGTGTTTTTATGGTTTTTAGCTGCTCACTTACATCCCAGTTTATCAGTTTACCGGCTACACCAAACTCGCTTGGACCTTGCATAGTTACATAAAGCGATTGATTCGTTTTTCCCAAAGCCCTGTTCACAGGCTCAGGCCATTCAGTTATGGGCATACGTAAAACATGCTTTTCATAAAAATTAGGGTACAGCAATTCCATATACCTTGGGTTGCCAAAATCACCCCTTGCTTCTATATTACGGATAGTGTCCAAAACCACCGGATCCAATTGCTTAGCCAATACTTCATCGGCATATTTACCATAGGCAGGGCAACTGCTCATCATATTGGAAATAATGAGTCCCTTTAAATTATCCTGGTATTTAAGCGCATATTGCATACAAAGGATACCACCCCAGGAATGTCCTAACAAATAAAAATTATCCTTATCCAGCTTTAAAGCGGTTCTTACCTGCTCCACTTCTTCTACATAACGATCAAGATCCCACATAGAGGTATCATTCGGGTTATCAGAAAGACCGGTTCCCAATTGGTCGTAGTAGATAAGTTCAATGCCCTCCGCAGGTAAAAAGCTTTCCATACACTCAAAATACTCATGTGTAGCCCCCGGTCCGCCACTTAAAAGCAATAATTTCATTTTGGGGTTATTTCCGAATTTCTTTGTCCATACATTGAATGTACCCTTGGGTGTTTCTATCTGAACAACCTGAATACCGCCGGTTTTCGGACTGCTTTCCTCTACAGAAAAGTAGGTTTTTACATCCATCTCCGGCTTGCTTTGGTTGCAGGCAAAAAGGAGGCAGGCACTTAGAAAAAACAGGATATGTTTCATATGTTCATTTTTAGTTAAGTATTCAAAGCAATGTCTCCCGAAGGGAACGTTGCGTTAGTTGGAATCCCCTAATGATCATTCGTGCCGGGTGTACGCCAATACATGGGGATTTTACATATTCATCTTAAATCTCGGAAAAAACACAATCAAACATACTACTTTGCTCTGGAAATCATGGAAAAATAATAAATGGGTAACCGGTAAATAACAATGCACCACTTCGGTATCTATTAATGCACCACTTCGATAAATAAGTTTACACCACTTTGGTAAATAACAATGCACCACTTGGGTAAATAAGTTTACACCACTTTGGTAAATAATAATGCACCACTTTGGTAAATAAGAGTGCACCACTTCGGTAATTAAGAGTGCACCATTTCGGTAAATAAGTAAGTACCACTTGGGTAAATAAGTTTGCACCACTTTGGTAAATAAGAGTGCACCATTTCGGTAAATAAGTAAGCATGATACGAAACATTCAACTTGACAGCCTGGAAACAGGATTCCTGATCCCTTCATTTTACAAGGACTCAATGGCAAAGCATTGCGGCAGGGTAGCTATTTCAACCACAGGGTAAAAATATTTTGATGGTTTAACCCTTTCCACCTATTTTTATCAAAGCAATTAGGTTATACGAATAAATCAGGCTCAAGGGTAACCTTGGCA
>JBBQXO010000161.1:0-11304 GCA_038209595.1 Chitinophagales bacterium | reverse complement strand
CATTCTGCATTTCCAATTTCATATATTTTATCAGGGCTTAACGAAATATTGCTTGTTTTTTCTTTAAATGCGGTAGGTTAATGCAGAATGACAACCTACTTATAAAAAACCGTCCTCAGTTATTGAGGACGGTTTTTTTATGGGTTATTTTTTGCAAAAAACATTTTTTTAAAACAAATAGCTCAAAACTATTGATTTCTTTTACTTTTAGACCTTAATAGTATCTTCTAGAAAAGCCATATATGAAGGAATCATTCATTGCCTTCTTATGGCTTTTCATTTAACGTGAAGGCTTGGAATTTTTTCTCAAATGGAAAATTTGGGTGAGGTAAGCAAACTAAAAAATGGGCAATCCTAATTTTTCAATAGAATTTCTGTTTCGCTCGCATTATGCCCGGCTCTGCTATTTTGCTTTTAAACTTATTGATAATCAAGATACTGCAGAAGATATTGTTCAGGATTGTTTTCTTAAACTTTGGCGTCAAAAGCTTTCCTTAGAAGATGAATTATCTACACAGGCTTACCTGTACCAAATGGTAAGAAATGCCTGCTTTAATTGGCTACGGCATGTAAAGGTGGAAAAAAAGTACGCTGATAATGGGGCAGCACAGCCGGTAGGTGATAATGAACATAGCCTTGAATGGATGATAAAGGCCGAAGTGCTTGGAGAAATCCATAAAGCAATTGATGCATTGCCGCCGGGATGCCGTGATGTATTGAAATTAGCCTATTTTGAATCTCTTAAAAATGAAGAGATAGCACAATATCTTGGGGTATCCATTAATACGGTAAAAACCCAGAAAGCCCGCGCACTAAAACTACTTCGCATGAAATTGCCGCCTTCGGGCTACCTGTTTTTGCTTTTTTGGGTCAGTTAAGTCCAGCATTACCCAAAACTTCTTAATTTACCAATACGTGCCTTCATTTTATCATTATGGAATTATGAATGTTTTTTATTGCACGCTTTCATCCTTTTTTTCTGTAAGCGTGTCTTAATAAAATTATAATCAAATAAATGGATCATTTTAAAAATTCAATTCGTCATGCAGAACTTATTTCCAGGTTTCTGCAGCAGGAGCTAACTCCTGAAGATGATATTGAATTGCAGGCATGGTTATTGGAAAAGCCGGAAAACCGTCAGTGGTTGGCTGAACTTTCCAATCCTGACTTGCTGAAAAGTGAGCTGAAAATCTTAGATGCGATTAATACGGATGGCGGCTGGGATAAGTTGAAAGCTTCAATGGAAGTTGCAGCACCGGTTGTTACCCTATCACAGGGCCGAACAAAATGGTGGGCTATTGCAGCAAGCATCATTGTATTGGTCAGTTTGGGTGGAGTTTTACGCTTTTATTTTAATGCTGCGGATGAAGAATTAGTTGAAAATGCCAATCAAAAGAATGAAATTCCCATACTTCCGGGAGGAGATAAGGCCTATCTAACCCTTGCCGATGGAAAGATTATTGTATTGGATAGTGCCGTAAACGGAAATCTTGCCAATCAGGGCTCGGTTACAATAATTAAACTGGATGGGTTAATTTCCTATAACGGTTCGGGAAATGCGGATGGAACTGTGGCGTATAATACGATTACAACACCAAGGGGCGGGCAGTTTCAACTGTTGCTTGCAGATGGTTCAAAGGTTTGGTTAAATGCAGCTTCTTCCTTCCGATTTCCTACATCATTCCCCGGAAGCGAAAGAAAGGTGGAACTTTCAGGAGAAGCTTACTTTGAAGTTGCACACAACGCTAGTAAGCCTTTTATGGTGCAGGTTCCCGGCAAAATAGATGTGCTCGTAACAGGCACAAGCTTCAACATAAATGCTTATCAGGATGAAGTGATTGCCCGCACTGCACTTGTGGAAGGTGAGGTAAAACTTAGGTTGCCGGGGCAGAAGGGTAATGTAAATGCAATGGTTTTATCGCCGGGCCAACTGGCCAACATTCATTCAACAGGATCCATAAGTATTAGCAAAAATGCTGATCTGGATGAAATACTTGCCTGGAAAAATGGCTATTTCATGTTTAATAATGCTTCTGTTGAAAGCATCCTGCGGCAAATAAGTCGATGGTATGATGTAGAAGTGGTTTATAAGGGAAAATTGAATGAGGAGACCTTTTCGGGAATAGTGAACCGAAAAAGCAGTATCTCTAAAATTTTAAGAATTATGGAAGAAGGTGGTGTAAAGTTTAAAATTGAAGAAAACAAGATTATTGTTGAATAAAAAATAATTGCAGGGGCAAAAAAGCCGGAGATGTGTTGGTACCACACCCCGGCCGGAATGTTCAGGCATACTTTCAAGCGTTGGAAACTGCTATTGTGTAACCAAAACAAATCAAAGTTATGGAATTAAGGCCTATTGGCTGGACTGTAAGATTCAGGCCAGTTATCAACAAGACACTGCTGATTATGAAGCTGACCGTTTTTATTTTACTGGCAACCTGTATGCAACTTTCTGCGGAGGATGGTGTTGCTCAAAATGTTTCCCTGTCTTTAAAAAATGCGTCCCTACAAAAAGTATTCAGGGAAATTAACAGGCAAACAGGGTATGAATTTTTTTACAAAGATGATTTGTTGAACAGTGCAGGTAAAATTAACATTCAGGTGAAAAATGTACCACTTAATGAAGCGCTTAAGCTTTGTTTTGCCAATCTGTCGCTTACATATACCATTGTAGACCAAACCATTGTGGTAAAGGAAAAGGCTTTTGAAGCGAGCCCTAATGTGGAAGAGAAAGATGATGATTTTGTTGTGGTGAGCGGTAAAATAATTGATTCGGTTGGGAAACCATTGAGTGGTGCAACCATTACTGTAAAAGGTACCGGAACCGCCGTTACAACAGATAATCAGGGGAATTTCTCCATTGATGCTAAAGCCGGTCAGGTATTGGTAATAACTTTTGTTGGTTATAATACTGTTGAATACAAAGTTGGTAACGATACCAGTATAACCATTGCCATGTTTGAACAACGTCAGGAACTGACAAATTTCGCATTGGTTAGCACCGGTTATCAGCAACTCCCCAAAGAAAGAAGCGCCGGATCCTTTGCCACGGTAAATAATGATGCTTTTAAAAATAAAAGCATCAGCATGAATGTAATTGACAGGTTGGAGGGATTGGTTCCCGGCCTTGCTGTTAACTATGGCCGTGGCAATGATAAATTTACCATTCGGGGACTTACTACCATTAATGCCGACAGAAGTCCGTTAATTGTAGTAGATGGAGTTCCCATGTACGATGCAAGTTCGCTAACATCGCTTGTTAACCCCGATGATGTAGAAAATGTGAATGTGTTAAGGGATGCAACGGCTGCCTCTATTTGGGGTGCTGCAGCGGCAAATGGAGTTATAGTGGTTACTACTAAAAAAGGGCCACAGGGTAATGCACCAAAAAAAATGCAGGTTAGCTACAGCGGATTTGTTTCGCTAAGGGGACAGCCTGATATGGATAATTATAACATGATGAACAGCTCCAGGTTTGTGAATGCAGGAACGGAGATATTTGATATGACAGCCTATCCCTGGGGTACCATTACTACGGCAAATACAAATAACAATTTGCCTGTGGTAACGCCTAATGAGCAAATCATGTACGACCTCGGTCGGGGGCTGATTTCATCTGATGTTGCCAATAGAAGGTTTGATTCGCTCAACCGGCTCGCAAACGGTTCGCAAATGAAAGATTTATTTTTCCAGAATGCGTTACTGAGCAATCATTCCCTGAATTTCAAAGGGGGAAGTAATATTTACAGTTACTATGGTTCATTTGGATACACCCGTGATGAAAGTTATACAAAAACCAATCTTGACCGTTTTCAGCTAAACCTCAGGCAGGATTTCACCATCTCAAAAGCTATAAAATTTGATTTAACAACCAATATTGCCTTTGAGAACAGTGAAAGGTTTTTATTGACAGATTTTCCCGGAACTGCTGCAACGGTACTTCCTTATGCTATGACAGCCGACGATGCAGGTAACCCGCTTTCAATGGGATATTTGAAAAGATTTGATCCTTTCAGAATCTTGTCTGAAACCCAAAGCAGGATTAACCTCGATTATGTTCCTCTTCAGGAGCCAACCAATACCCAAAACAATTCAACCAACATTAATGCCCGGATAAATGCCGGACTAAGCATTAAACTTTTTAAAGGGCTTACTTATGAAGGACGGGGACAATATCAACGCCGGTCTTTAGAAAGTTACGAATACTATGATCAAAACGCTTACAGGGTGAGAAACGAGAGAGTATTTTTTACGCAGGCACCTGTGGCACCTGCCACCAACCCTACGTACTTTTTGCCGGTTTCGGGTGGGCAATACCTTACCAACAATACCACACAAAATGCGTGGACCCTTCGTAATCAATTTGTTTACGATAACAAATTTGGCGACAAACATCAGTTGACAGCTCTCGGAGGTGTGGAAGTTAGAAATGATTTTATCAAGGGACTTGGAACCTTTAAGAGAGGATATGATTTTCAGACACTGACTTACGGATTTATTGATGAAGTAATGCTAGGTACTACAGGTGTAACCAACCCGATAAATTTCCTTCCCGGACGCTCTATAAATATATTGAACGTAAATCAGCATTCTTATTCAGAAGTTGAAAGAAGATTTCTTTCACTTTATGCCAATGGTGCCTACACCTACAACAGAAAATATGTATTCAATGGCAGCATCCGCATGGACCAATCCAACCTTTTTGGATCGGATAGGGCAGCACAGTATAAACCTGTTTGGAGTATTGGCGGTGCATGGAATATTTCCAATGAAGATTTCTTCAAATCCAACCTTGTTTCCAACCTCAAGTTAAGGGCTACCTACGGTATATCGGGCAACGCACCCGCTCCCGGACAAGGCGGGCCTTACGATATTGTAAGGGCTCGTAATAATGCCATTTTCACCGGGTTGGGTACCGGTTATACGGTGTTTACTCCCAAAAACGATAAGCTGACCTGGGAACGCACGAATACGACAAATATTGGCGTTGATTTTGGATTATGGAATAACCGGCTTTCGGGTTCTGTTGATGTGTATGAAAAGTTTACAAGTGACTTGTTGGGCTTTGTTCCGATTGATCCTACATCCGGTTTTTCTTTTGCCTACGATAATCTTGGAAGCCTTACCAATAAAGGCATTGAAGTACAATTAAACAGTACCAATATCAAGAAAAAGAATTTCAGGTGGAATACGGTATTTACCATTTCATACAATGAAAATGAAATCATTTCGCTGAAGCGCCAAACGGCCCTTACAGCAAATAATAAAATTTCGGGAACACAGGTAGAGGGTTATTCAGCTTTCCCCATTTTTGGATATAACTACATTGGGCTTGATAATAACGGTAACCCTATGGCTCTTGGTGCTGCAAAGGATACGCTGCGTTTGGCTAATCAAATAAAATTAGATGACCCACAATATGCAGGCACTACGCAACCCCTTTGGTATGGTGGATTAACCAATATTGTATCGTATAAAAATTTCTCCCTGTCTTTTCTAATTGTTTATAATTTAGGTAACCAGATGCGTTCGGATGTAAACCGGTTTTATACAGGACGCCTTACCAACAATATTCCTGCATACTTTGAAAATAGGTGGAAGGCCCCCGGCGATGAATTGGTTACCAATGTGCCTAAGTATATTGCCAATACTTCATTATCCAGCACACAACGGAATACCATTCTTTACACAAGCGCCTATCAGAATATTGTAAGCGCTTCTTACGCCAAGCTTCGCGACCTTACCCTCAGTTATAATTTTAATCAGGGATTGATGGATAAATTATCCATGGGAGAGCTAAGCATTTACGGTCAAGTAAATAATATTATGCTTTGGCGCAATAATGATCAGGGAATTGACCCTGAGTTTTATGATTTGCAGAATGGTGTTAGGAACGATCTGATGCCTGCTTTTTTCACCTTTGGTATCAGGGCATCTTTTAAATAATCATTTACCTTTTAATTATATAATCATGCGTTATTATAAATCATATCCATTTTTATTGCTTACAGTTATTGCGCTCACTTTTGTTGGTTGCGAAAAGTTTTTGGATGTAAAGCCCAAAGGCCTTGATATCATATCAACCACCGAACAGTACAACGGGTTATTCAACAATATCAATTTATTCAGCTATCTGAACGTTAGAAATTCTCCCAGTGGGATAAGCCTTGCTTTAGGCTCGGCGGAAATGCCTTTGTATATGGGTGATGACATATTTTCTTCAACCGGCTTTCTGAATGCTGTAACCTATATCCCTTTTCAAAATGGATTTAAATGGACTGCTGATTTATACCTGCCTACCGATGAAGCCAATGACTGGGGTGCTTTTTACAATCAACTGTATCCTTTTAACCTTATTGTAAATGGAGTAATGGAAAGCGAAGGTGGCACTACAGAAAGAAAAAAGGAATTGCTTGCCGAAGCTAAGGCAAGCCGGGCATTTAACCACTTCCTCGTGGCAAATTACTTTGGGCAACCCTATAATGCTGGTACTGCATCGACAGACCTTGCAGTACCTATTGTAACTACTGCCGATGTAAATGCAGCTAACTTTCAAAGAGCTACTGTTCAGCAATTGTACGATTTCGTTATTAGTGACCTTCAGGCTGCCATACCCGACCTGCAGGCAAAAGTGTATAGCAGGGTTCGTATGAGCAGGCCGGCGGCTCAATATATGCTTGGCATGATTCATTTTCAAATGAGAAACTATTCCGCAGCTTTGACTGAACTAAATAATTGTCGTGCCGGATTAGTTGGCGGAACTATACCTGTGGCACTTAATAATTATAATACAACCATGACTGCGGCGCCGCCCACAGGGTGGTATAATCCTGCACAACCATGGCGCGGTGCTGCCGGGCAACCACAGGTTTTTAATAATCAGGAAACGATTTTAACCCGTCAGTTGAGCATAAACGGCACCATAAACAGGAATTGTCTTTTTTTGAAACCTAATATTTTAAGTCTTTTTGATGCCGCTGATCTCCGTAAAAGAATGTTTTTCGATAAGAATTTCACAAACGGTACTGTGGCGCTTCCGGGTTCAATGCGCAATTCCACCCCCAATACCAACTTTGGGCCTAACCTGCCCAACCTTTTACTAATGTCTGCAGAATGTAAAGCAAGGGCAAACGATCTTGTGGGTGCAAAAGCAGACCTTGAAGAACTAAGGAGAAACAGGATGCCACTTGCAAATGCAACAGTTACTGCCGCCACCCAACAGGAAATGGTGAAATTTTGCCTCAATGAAAGGCACAGGGAATTTGCAAGTACAGGCATGCGTTGGTTTGATATGCGCCGATTGTACCTTGATCCGGTTTACAATAACCTCGATAGGACAAAGCAGTTTGATGCAGAAGTATTTACGCTAACGGATGCCCGCCTTACTATGCGCATACCTGCGGCAATTATACAATACAATCCGAGTATGGTTGATAATCCATAACAATCACCTATTAAAATAGAAGCACCTAATTATTATAATTTAATCATAATGAAAAAACTTACCATAATACTTTTGTTCCTGTTACCGATTGCAGCCATGGCTCAGGCGGGGTTTAAGGTGACCATGAAACTTAAAAACCTTGGGACCCATAAAGTAAAAGCTATTTACCAGCGAAACGGCAAAATGGCATTTGATACAATTGCGCCCCTTTCTTCGGGTGAAGTAGTGTGGAAAGGTAGCTTTGATGAGCCACAACTCGTAAGGATAGATGTAATCGATAGCAGCCTGAACCTTGTAATTGGTAAAGCGGTTGCAACACCCCCTTCGCTCATGTTCCTGCTCTCCAATTCGAACATTGAAATTAAGGGAGATGCAAGAGAAGTTTATACTGCTGCGGTAATTAGCAAAGATCCTGAAGTAAATTATTATGAAAAGTTCCGCAAAGCAGATTTACCGAATACCCGGCAAATATGGAACCTCCAAAAAGAGCAGAACCAAAGGATGAAAGTACAGGACACTAGCGGCACCGCTGCCAACAGGGCGGCCACATCTGCACTTCGCAAAGAAAGCATTGCATTGAAGTCGAAGTTTGTGGATGAAAATCCCAAGGCACTTGCAAGTTTTCTGATATTGCAAAGCATGTCGCTACAGCTTACGGTGCAGGAAATGGAAAGTAAATACAATAACCTTGATGATAAATACAAAAATACCATTGCAGCAAAAAATATTGTGGATAAAATTGAGAGTAATAAAAGAACCGCAATAGGTAAGCCAGTAATTCCTTTTGCACAAACAGGTTATACCGGCAGTATGGTTGATGTTTCTGCATTGAAAGGTAAAGTGGTCATCATTGATTTTTGGGGTAGCTGGTGCGTGCCTTGTAGGAGAAGCCATCCCGAATTGAAAGCGATTTACGAAAAATACCAACCACAGGGTCTCGAAATAGTTGGGGTTTCCAACGAATCTGTTTCCGGTAAAAAACCAAAGGAAGACCAAGATAAAGCGTGGCGGAAAGCAATACAGGAAGACGATATCAAATGGTTACACATTTTAAATGATCCGGATATTCAGGACCTCTCCAAGGAATTTGATATTGCCGGTTATCCCACTAAATTCCTGATTGACAGGGATGGTAAGTTCGCATTAAAACTATTAGGCAATTCTCCGCAGGAGCACGAAAAACTTATCAAGAAACTGGAAGAGCTTTTGGGTAAGCAATAAGGAGAGCAGCATTTTTTAATTTTTCCAAAAAATACTTTTATGCATAATTTTTTCTTCATTCGCATCGATGGCCGATATATACGCATATCCTTTAGCGATATTATCTATGTAGAAGCAGCTAGAAATTATATTAAGATTGTAACCGATAAAAAAGTTTGGCTGGCATTAATTTCTCTAAAACGCATTGAGCAAATATTGCCTTCATCATTATTCAAGCGCATTCACAAGTCTTATATTGTAGCACTTGAGAAAATTGATGAGTTTAATAACGAAAGGGTTTACATCAAAAATCAACCGCTTCCGATTGGACTTCAATATAAAGGGATTCTTGAAAAAAGCGTTTTAATTGCAAATGGAGACACTCACGAAATGGATTTTCCCTTAAATTATTTTGGTTGTCAGTCCTTATTGGCCTAAAAAGCAAACGTACAAATTAAGGCCATTTGGTAGCATAAGCCGCTTTCATAGCATCAAGGTGTGCTGCAAACTTGGCTACATCGGGGTCGTAGCCATATTGTAGCGAACTCATTACGTTGGCTTCATGATCCATAAATTTATACAAAGGCTGTGCATTCAGGTTGAATGCTGAAATTTCGTAGTCAAGGTTTTTATCCCCAATGGTTTTTATTTTATCGCCCCTTGCATTGGTAACCTGTTCCTGCAAAGGCAATTCGGTACGGTCGTCTACATAAAGCGATACCAGTACAAAATCGTTTTTCAGCCTTTCCAATATTTCGGGTTTGCTCCACACTTCATTTTCCATCTTGCGGCAATTGGCACAGCTCCAGCCGGTAAAGTCCAGCATGATAGGCTTTTTCAGGATTTTAGAAGCAACTTTACCTTCTTCCAAATCGTAATAGGCTGTAAGGCCGAAGGGTACATGGAATTTATCAATGTATTTTACCGGTGCAGGTGCTGCACTTAATGTATTACTGCCTGAACTTTGTCCACCACCACTGATGTATTGTAATTTATCTAAATCGAAGTCTTGTGTGGATGGTGGAGGCAATATGCCACTTAGTGGTTTTAGCGGCGCACCCCACATACCCGGAACCATGTATAGCGCAAAAGTGAAGGATATCATGGCCATGAAAATCCTTGGAACAGAAATAAAAGGCAGATCGCTATCGTGACTGAATTTTAATTTTCCCAAAAGGTACAGGCCAAGAAGGGTAAAAATTACAATCCAACCGGCAAGAAAAACCGGGCGCGTAAGAATACCCCAATGGTAAACAAGATCGGCATTGCTGAAAAACTTCATAGCCAATGCGAGTTCTATAAATCCAAAGAAAACCTTTACTGTATTAAGCCAGCCACCGCTTTTTGGCAAGCTCTGCAACATCGATGGGAACAGTGCTAAAATTCCAAAGGGTATAGCTAGTCCGAATCCAAAACCCAGCATGCCAATTACCGGACCCATACTAATGCCTTTGCCGGATGTTTCGCCTAATAATGCGCCTACAATAGGGCCTGTGCAACTAAACGAAACGATAACGAGCGTAAGCGCCATGAAGAAAATGCCTACAAATCCACCTTTTTGCGCCGCCGAATCCGTTTTATTGGCCCAGCTACTCGGGAGCGTTATTTCGAAAGCACCAAAGAAGGAAATGGCAAATACAAGAAATATAAGGAAAAAAAGCAGGTTACTAAATGGGTGGGTACTTAACTGATACAGTATTTTATCACCAAAAATGAGTGTAAGTAATAGGGTGGGGATGGTATAAATGAGAACAATGGACAAGGCATAAATCCATGCGTTTCGCACTCCTTCTCCGCGGGTTTTACTTTTTTTAAGGAAAAAACTCACCGTAACCGGCATAAGTGGGAATACACAAGGGGTAAATACAGCACCAAAACCCACCAGGAAGGTTATGAGAAATAATCCCCAGCCTTTCTTGGGAGCTTCTTTACCTGCATCATCGCCTGCAACCGCTTCGGTTGATGATTCGCCTTCGGTTGCAGCAGGTATTTCCACAGCAAATTCGGCAGCACCATTTGGGAAATTGTCAGCACCTTCAATTCCCAGAAAATTCAGTTCGCCTTTTACCACTATCGTTCCTTCTCCTGTTAGGTTTACCGGAATGATGTAGGTTATTTCTTTTGCAAAAGCTTTTGTACTATCTGTAACGGCGGCATTTTTTATCCATTCTTCCTTTCCAGTTTCCGTAATAGCACCCAAATCCAATTTTGCGCTTCCCGTGTCGGTTTGAGCAACAGAAGTTACAAAACCATTTTCAGCCTTATTGGGTGTTATGGAAAAAACTTTCAATCCATCGGCAATGGTTGCTTTCAGGGTAATTTCGGCTTTATTGGCGGAAATTCTTTTTGCTGAAGCATCAATGGTAACTTGTGAAAATACAGGTAAACAAAGGCTGAGTGCCAGTAATAAGGAAATGGAATGTAAAATATGCTTCATGAAAATGGATAAATAAAAAAATGGCCGCCCCATACGGGAGCGGCCATTTAAAAAAAATTATTGGAGCGTAATGGAGAAAGTTTTTTCGGTAGGCGGTAAACACATTTTATCATCGCAGGCCATAAATTCCACCGTCCCGCTGATATTTGTTTTTACCGGAGCTTTCAATTGAATGGTTTGGGTAAAAACAACGCGGCCCTCATAAAAAGCTACCATTTCTCCG
>JBBQXO010000160.1:0-11365 GCA_038209595.1 Chitinophagales bacterium | reverse complement strand
CGAATTGAATAATGATTTTGCTTATTGGATTTTCCCTTCGGGACTTTATCAACAAGGTAAAAAAAAAGAACCCATTCCAGAAGACTGGCCTCTTACTTTACAGGAGGGGGTTAAAGCCTTTTTAGCATTCAGAATGCCCTGGCAAATAGGATCAACGGTTTGGAAAAAAGCTTTTTTTATCAAAAAGCTTGAGGGATGGAACCCACATTTAAGATGTTTTCAGGATTTTGAATTATATGTCCGTGCTATTTGCGGGTATCCTACAGGTTGTATCGCTCCACTCAGAGATGCTGATTTTTTCTACAGGGTTCATACAAAAAACTCTATTTCATCAGCATCGAAAAGTCTTCAATATTATAAAGATGCGAAAGAAGCTGTTTGTTTATCTGAAACTTATTTGGTAAGGAAATACCAAAAGGAATGGGAAGCGTTTGTAAAAAGATTATTCCTCTATCAGTTACTCTTTGTTAAAGGGATTTTTGCTCCCCTTTCTATAATTTTTACTCAACCAAAGTTTAGAACTATTTCCAGGTTTCGTTTAATAGGTTGGGTTATAGTTATTTGGTGGCAGCGGTTGAAAATTTTTATGAACAAACTTTTCATAAAAAAAATCTAAATAAATTAAAGAGAAGTGGATATTTTAAGCCAGCCTATTATTAGTGTTATTATTTGTACATACAATGGTTCCTCTCGTTTGCCTGAAGTTATCGAAACCCTAAAATGTCAGAATTTTCAAGGGCCTTTGGAAATTATTTTGGTAGACAATTGTTCCAGCGATGAAACTGCTTTGGTGGTAAAAACACTTTTCAAACAGGTTCCCAAACATATACAATCGAAATATGTATTTGAGGCCAACCCAGGTCTCATCCATGCCCGGCATGCCGGTGTAAAAAAATCGGATGGGAAGTACCTTGTTTTTTGTGATGATGATAATTTTTTGGATAAAAATTATTTGCAAGTAGTGTTTGATTTTTTTGAGAAAATGCCTGTTGCTGGTATTTTAGGGGGTGAAGCCATTGCAATAACTGAAGGTGTATTTCCTGATTGGTTTGAATCCTTCCAATATGCCTATGCTTGTGGGAAAAAGGCCCGGCAAACAGAGGATATTACCGGTAAGCGAATGTTGTGGGGTGCCGGAATTGCTATCCGAGGTAACCTGGCAAAAATAATTTTTGACGACACCCATCCTTTTCTTTTAACCGGCCGAAAGGGAAAGGAATTGATCTCAGGTGAAGACGATGAAATCTGTTACCGGATCATGATTACGGGATATCATTTATATTATCATTCAGCCTTACAATTACGTCATCTTATCCCTGCCTCGAGGCTAACTATTGCTTACAGAGATCGATTAATAGACTGCTTTGCACTACAGGTAGATGCCCTAGGGGCATATAAAAGATATTACGATTTAGGTCAAAGTCATTTATCGACGCCAATTGCTTTTATAAAAAAAATGGTTGCTTTCATATATTATAAAGTCTTGATGCTGCAACGGCAGGAAGCTCACGCTGCTGATTTTTTATATTATCTTACTGGATGGGGATTTTGGCGAACTCCTGAAAATGAAACCGTTTTGCGGTTTGGAAGTTTTGTTAAGTCAAAAAAAAATATTTAGAAAGATAAGATTTGGCTGAAGCTATTAATCTTTTCCAAACAATGATTACCCTGCAAAATATACCACGGATTTCCGTTGTAGTTCCCTCTTACAATCAGGTTCAATATCTCGAAGAAACGCTTTGTTCTATTCTTGATCAAAACTACCCAGGGTTAGAGCTAATTGTGATTGATGGAGGTAGTACCGATGGCAGTTTAGAAATTCTGCAAAAATATGCAGATCGGATTGTCTACTGGGTGAGCGAACCGGATCGGGGTCAAAGCCATGCAATTAACAAAGGGCTGGCAAAAGCTACCGGCGAATGGGTGGCATGGATGAACAGCGATGATTGTTACCTGCCTGATACCTTGGTGCGTTTTTTCAATGAAACCAATCATGAGCATTTTGATTTTATGCATGGCCTTTGTTCTTCTGGTTCCTCTATGCAGCAGCGTTATTTTAGAACTATGGGTAGAAATACCAAGAAAAATGCTTTTGCTATTCTTAGGTTTTTTATGGGGACTGAATTTATTATCCCTTCTCAATCGGTTTTTATAAGGAGAGCTATACTTTCCAAAGTAGGATTGCTGAATGAAGCCTTGCATTATGTAATGGATATGGATTGGTTTGCAAGAATAGCCATTCAAGTACCTGCAAAAAGGGTGTATTATTATGACTATACCATTTGTTTTTACCGAAAGCATGCACTGACGAAAACCTCTAATGCTAATGATAGGATGCGGCAGGAAGCTGGTGCTGTTGCCATGCGTTTGGCTGTTCATTTACCTGGTTTGCAGCCAAAGCTGTTGCCATTATTGGTAGAGGGAAATCATAAATTTAGTAAATCTTTCAGCCAATGCAGGCACCTTGGTCATTGGATGGTGATACTGATAAAATATCCGCTCCATGCCCGCTACAGTATAGCCTTTTGGGCGAAACTTCGGCAAATGTTATATAAAAGTGCAGGCATTCGTATTAATACGCAGGAAGATTATAAGGTAAAAGAATGAATAAAAGGGAATCATTAGCTTTAGTATGTACCGGGTATCCTATTCCTACAGAAACTTTTATTCTGGCTCAGGTAATCATGCTTCAGAATATGGGCTATTCCGTTGATGTATTTCCTTATCGTCGTTGGCCTGATTTGCCGGGCGACTTTAAAAAAAATTCATTACATAGAAATATTTATCCTGCAATAATTCCTCCTGCTAATTTTTTTTTAAGGACTTGGAAATGTATTGGGTTTACATGGAAATATAGATGGTTTATATTCAGACTTTTTAAAACATTGAATCCATTTCTTCTTGGTAAGGATGCATTGAATTTAACTGTTTTTTATAGTGCACTACCTTTTTTGAACAAACCTGCATACAAGACTATTATCGCTAATTTTGGAGAAAATGGGGTGGGCGTGGAAAAGCTGATTCGATGTGGGTTTTTAAGAACGCGTTTGATTGTATGGTTTCATGGATATGATATGTCATCTCACTCAGTCTTACAACAGATGGAAAAGGGATATCAGAAATTATTTTTACACTGTACTTATGCGATTGGAGTATCGCGGATGATGTGTAATAAAATGTTGTCGTTGGGTTGTCCTGACCATAAATTAATTTATCTGCCCTATTCCCCTCGTTCAGACTTTTTCTTAATAAAGCCTGAAATTAAACAAGACCGTTTTTTAGCAGTTGGACGTTTTGTTGAAAAGAAAGCTCCTTTACTTACCATAAAAGCATTTGCAATGGCTAAAACCCGGATGCCCAATGCAAGTCTGATTATGGTAGGCGATGGTCCGCTTTTGCAAACTTGTAAAGAATATGTTGTAAACCAAAATATTGAAAATGTATACTTCAAGGGAAGGCTTTCCCATGAAGAAACCTTGCATTGTTTCGAAAATGCCTTCTGTTTTGTGCAGCATTCAGTAGTAGCTACCAATGGGGATAGCGAAGGTACGCCGGTGGGTATTCTGGAAGCGGGAGCTGCTGGTCTGCCTGTCATTTCTACCCTTCATGCAGGGATTCCTGATGTTGTGATACATCAACAAACCGGCCTGCTTGTAAAAGAAAAAGATGTAGAAGCCATGGGGAAAGCCATGGTAAAATTGTTTACAGATAGAACATTAGCAGGCATAATGGGGCAAAGAGCGAAGCAACACATAAATGAAAATTTTGGTCAAATGGCCTTTGAGAATCAGTTAAAGAAGCTCCTTGAATCTTGATCCCCAAAACTTTACAAATGACTCGGGTTCCTTTTAAGAATTTCTTTTTATAATGTTTATTTACAGTTCACTCAAAGGCAATGATACCGCAAAAAATAAACCCATTATTAGTAGATGAGGATAGCATTTGTTACTGAACATAATACGAACGATCCCATTGCACGTTCTGGAGTACCATTTAATATTGTAAAGGCCCTAAAGCAGGAAAATCATGAGGTGACTGTAATACAGGTTTCTGATAAACGTAATATTTTCGAACGGATTCACTCTAGAATCTTTCAATTTTTAATTTCATTGCCCTTTTTCGGTAAAAATACTTTTTACGACGCATCATATAGCACAAATATGTCTCGGGCTTATGCGAGGTCGGTGCCTGCAGATAAAATTGCTGAATACCAACTAATCATTGCTATTAGCCCCAAAGTAATTGCATACTTGCCGCATGAGGGAAAATTCATCCTCTGGCTTGATAATTCCATTACCTCTTTTACTGCTTATCCGGGTATGGAAAATTTTTCGGATTATAGCCTTTCTGAAGCAATTAAGGTTGAAAAAAGGGCATTTGAAAAGTCGCATCTTATTTTTGTCGCTTCCAGATTTTTAAAGGATTCACTTACCAAAGAATATCCTGCAATTGCATCTAAATTGTGCATTATGCCAAGGGGTGCCAATTTGCGTAGGTTTCCCAAACCCGGTGAAGTTGAAATCTGGATTCAACAACGGATGAACACACCCATACTTCATCTGCTTCATGTAGTAAGTGGTAGATGGTACAGTGACAGGAAAGGCACAAAAAGGGTCATTGAGGTTTATAAAATACTCCTGAAAAATACACGGGTAAAACTTACCATATTGGGTGATGTACCAGAAGAACAGCTATCAGAACTCACAAGTTTAGGTATTCATTGTTCAGGTAAATTGAATAAGGAAACTAATGAAGGCATTGAGGATTTTTATAGGATACTTTCTACAGCACATTTTATGTTTGTACCAAGTAAAGCGGAAGGTTTTGGGATAGTTTATGCGGAAGCGGCATTTACTGGCATGCCATCTATTGCGCTGAATGTTACCGGTGTACCGGATGCGGTAAAGCATGGAATAACGGGGTGGCTCTTGCCTGAAAGCGTAAATACAAAAGAAATGGCGGCATTTATTCAGGAAAAATGGAACTTACCAAATGAATACAGGGAAATGGGTTATTTGGCTCATGAATACGCAAAAGAACACTTTAACTGGAAGAAAAATATAGCGTCTATTGTAGGGCAGGCTGCTACCTGAATAATGTTCACTATGCTATAGATAACAAAATGAAGTTTATAAAGAATCTGATTAAAAAGAGGCTTCGTTCACCCGCCGAAGCATGGATGTACCATATATTAAATCAGGAAAAATTTTGTATTATAAGTAATGATTGCTACGGGGGCGAAATATATCGTCTTACCAAAAGGCCATACAATACCCCTTTTATTGGGCTCATGCTTATGGCTCCCTGCTACCTGAAACTGCTTCAAAATCTTGAATATTATATGCAGACCACTTTGAAGTTTGCTGATAAAAGCCGTTATGAGGCTATGAACCTGTTTCGTGAAAAAAGTAATTTTTACCCATTGGGTTTACTTGATGATATTGAAATACATTTTATTCACTATGCAAATGTTGAGATGGCGAGAGATAATTGGGAGCGTCGCAGGGCTAGAATGGATTTTGAGAATCTTAAAATAAAATTCAGTTTGGGAAAGGATTATGCTACAACTGAACATCTGCAATTCTTTGAGGCATTGCCCTTCAAAAACAAATTATGCATTGGTCCCTATCAGAATTTGCAAAGTCCGCATTATGTGGCCGTAAATCCGCTGGACGAAAACGCAATTGCGGCTTTCAGACAAAGTGTGGCAAATGTAAATTTTGTAAATTGGCTACAAGGAAAAATGCCCCTATCTCACAACAGGTTGAATATTATTTTTTACAGGGCAATCCGATGGCTGTTGCGCTTTTAACCAATTCGTTTATTACATGCTGCTAAAAAAAATAATTACGCTCGCTAATAAAAATGTGTATCTGCGTTTTACCGCCATGGAAAGATCGCTGCGTGCTACAGGATGTAATCTGCCACTTTGGGTATTACCTTATAACAACGACCTGTTTGAACTGCCTCCCAATGCGCAATGGGTTGATTCACCCGAACTGTTTGGCTGGCTCGACAGCCTGCAACTTCGTGGGGTGTACCGTAAATATTACTGCCTGCTTCAGGAAGGCTATTTGTTTGTGGATAGCGATGTGATTTTCCTGGGAAACCCGCAGAAAGCACTGAATGAGGTAGAAGGGTATATTACAAGTTGTGGCCACTGGCATAATACTGTCCATACAACCACAGCATATTCAGAAACCATTTTGCGCGGCAGGAGCACTATATGGCAGGCACGGATATTTAATAGCGGGCAGTTTGCCTGCAGCAATGCTCTCTATCAACTGCCCATGCTGCAGGCCCTTGCACAGCAGCATGCCGAAGTTTGCCTGCACCGCACGATGCATGAGCAGCCGGGGGTAAATCTATTGGTAAACCTAAGCGGTGAACCAATTACGAACCTTACGCTACCGCCTCATAGTATGGAAAGTACCTGGGCTGGCGACTATACCATGGATGATTATGAAAAATACTGGACCGATGAAAAGCGGAAACCCTTTATTATTCATTGGGCAGGACGCGGAGGTCAATTGCGATGCAAAATAGACTACCTTTTTTTTAAATACCTTACTGAAGAAGAAAAAAGGCAATGGAAGCCAGCTACACCTAAGCAAAAAAACAGATGGCGTCAAATAAAGCAAAAATGGAAAGGGATATTTCAATCTTTCAATTAATCTAAACAACTAGATGTACACTCTAAAATCACAAATAGTTTATTGGTTGGTACCTTTTTGGCCTTCTCTTTTTAATAGAAGCAGGCGCATCCGTACTTTTATGCATCGTTATGCGCTTCAAACATATAATAAAGATATGGGATGGTGGGTACAGGTAGGTGCCAATGATGGTGGAGAATGGGACCCCTTTGCAAACAGTATTCGAAGCCATCAATTACAGGCATTGCTGATTGAACCCGTTGGCTATTTGTTCGAGCGATTGAAAAAAAATTATATTGATCCTAAAGGTAAAATCGTATTTGAAAAATTAGCGATTGCTGCTAAGGAAGGTGTTTTAACCATAAAGGGTATTGATCCTGAAAAGCAAGAAGGGTTACCCGGTTGGGCTTCACAGATCAGCAGTTTACGTGAAGAAGTAATGCTGGGTCATGGAAGTCTGATACCGGGTATAGAAAAGCGGCTATTATGCGAAGAAGTACAGGTAATGCCCTTATCCAAAATCCTTGCTAACCATAACATAGGAGAAATTGCATTTCTTCAGATAGATACAGAAGGCTATGATGCGGTCGTGTTAAGTAGCATTGATTTTAGTGCGGTAAATATTGGGTTATTAAGTTATGAACATAAGCATTTACCCGAACAGGAACAATTAGCTTCTTTATCATTATTACAGCGAAATGATTTTCATTATCACCTAATGAAAGGTGATACAATTGCATGGCCAAAGGCCAATAATTGGATGGGGAAAATGGTAAGTAAATACTTTATAGATTAGGTAATGCCTTTATTTTCTGTAATAATACCCACCTGCAATCGCAACGAAATGCTTGGTCTATGCCTCGAACGATTAGCACCAGGCAGTCAAACCATGTCAGCATTGCAGTATCAGGTTATTGTAACAGATGATGGTGCCGGGGAAGGTGCGGAGGCTTATTGCAAAACAAATTTTCCATGGATATTTTATACCCATGGACCAAAGCGCGGGCCAGCCGCCAATCGGAATAATGGAGCTCAAAAAGCAGTCGGGGAATGGTTGGTTTTTACTGATGATGATTGTCTGCCTGATGCCAATTGGCTGTCTGCCTATGCAGAAGGCATAAATTTACATCCTGAGTGTAGTGCTTTTGAAGGAGCCATCTTACCAAACGACTGGAACTTATTGAAAAAAGATATGGCCGAATGCCCGGTAAATACAAATGGAGAATGTTTCTGGAGCGCTAACATATTGGTTAAAAGTAAATTGTTTCATTTTTTGAATGGCTTCAATGAAGAGTTTAAAATTCCCGCTATGGAGGATAAAGAATTTTATGAGCGGGTCAGAAATCAAACAAATGTATCTTTTTTAGCGGATGCCAGCGTGATACATCCGGTTCGAATAATGTCCCTCCGCGGTAAACTAAAAAAATTACCAGAAAGCTTGCAAAATTGGTATCTGTTCGAAAAAGGAAAGAATAATTTTTTTCATATTTTTTTGAAAGGATTTAGGTTTCAGGCTACTGCATTTATTGGCCATTTAAAAAGTAAAAAATTTAAAGCTGCCTTTTATAATGCTACCACAATAATTATACTATTGCCGGAAGTATTATATTTAAAAATAAAGAATGTTTAGAAGATTTTATAAAAACTGGATATCAAGTATCCATGATGAAAATTTAGCGGTACTTGAAAAGTTACAACACGATTTAGGTCTGTTTTATGCAATACCGTCAAAAAGGCAACCCTACAATGAATTATTAAAAAGGAAGGGTCAAGGAAAGGAAATGGATGGTGCTGAAAATGCCTTTTTAGAGTGGATTGTAGATTTTGAAAATGTTCAAATGCTGGAAATTGGTTGTGGCCTTGGATGGATGTACCAGCAATTGGCTCGCGGTAATCCAGCCATTCGATATACCGGCGTGGAATTATCAGATGAAGTTATTGAAAAAAATCGCAAAAGGTTTCCTCAATCAGAATGGCACAGAGCATCCACATATGGGTTGCCTTTTGAGAACGAATCATTTGATTTGATTTTTTCATTTTATGTCTTAGAGCACCTGGTATTTCCAGAAAATGGACTCAAGGAGATGTTACGCGTTTTACGGCCGGGAGGTAAACTCGTTTTAATTTTTCCAGATTTCGCTGAAAAAGGCACACTACCATCGCAGCAAATAGGGAAAGGTTTGGAGAGGAATGCCATCCAAAAGCTTAAAAATGGAAAGCCAGTGGATGCTTCTTTAAGTTTTATTGAAAGCAGGATTATTTTACCTGAAGCGCTACGTCACATAAAAAGAGCCCCTGGCAAGTTTTTTATAAACATTACGCCGCTTTGCCTCAATACAACTATGCCATTTATTTGGCCTGATGCAGATGCTGTTTATATTGCCAATAAGGTAGAAATTGAAGATTGGGGCAGGCGCAATCATCTTTCTTTACAATTCCCTGCTGGTAAAACTGGTTTCTTTAATCATCATGCCTTTATGGTTTTTACAAAGTAGATTTTTCATTTTTTCTGTTTATGCATCAAAAAAATTTTCTTTTTACTCATACCAATCGTAATTATCAATCTGCCCGTATTGTTTTACAACATTTACAGCCTTTTATCAGCAAGTTAAGTTCATTTCTTGATTTGGGGGGCGGTGTAGGGTCCTGGTCAAAAGCACTGCTTGATATCGGCTTCAAGGATATTTGTTTGGTTGACCATCCTTCCATGAAGCGGGAGGACCTGCTTTATCAGGATTCAGACAGTTTTAAAGGAGTAGATCTGGAGAGCCTATTACCAGAGCCAAAACAATATGATTGTATTTTATGCATAGAAGTACTGGAGCATTTTCATGAAAATAGAGCTCTGGAAATTCTGGATTTTATTTGTAAAAATACAAATCTTGTTTTATTCTCTGCAGCAATTCCCGGTCAAAATGGCGTAGGGCATATCAATTGCCAACGCCATTCCTATTGGCATCAACAGTTTAAATCAAAAGGCTTTGATTTTTATGACGGGTTTAAGTCCGAACTCCTTAAAAATGATCAGATTCAATATTGGATCCGGCAGAATTTATTCTTTTATTATAGACCTGAAAAGGTTACGAATTTTGAGGATCTTCCCAATATAACCTCACCTGCATTCGAATTGGTGCATACATCAATTTTAAACCGTAAAACGGGTATAAGGGAATATTTAAAAAGATTGCCTCAAATATTATTTAGCAAATAGAAATGAATCAAGTTAAGATAATCGTACTAACCCCTATTAAAAATGAAGCTTGGGTTCTCACGGAGTTCTTAAGGGTGACTTCTACTTTTGCCGATGCCATTCTTGTAGCAGATCAGTTTTCTGTGGATGAATCAAAAGCTATAGCATCAGGTTTCCCTAAAGTAGTTTTGGTTGATAATCCCTCCGATATTTATCATAATGCATCCCGCCAACAATTTTTAATCAATAAAGCCCGGGAGCTTTTTGGCATCCATCACCTGATTTTGGCATTGGATGCTGATGAACTGGTGGCTGCTGAAAGTTTACAGGGCCCTTTTTGGGAGAAATTAAAAATAAAGCCACCGGGTACCTTACTCAAATTCAGGAAAAAGGATTTGGTTCATCAAGGTAAATTCTATCTTGATGTAGAGGATACCTATTACCCGCTTGGATTTGTAGATGATGGTAAACTGGCGCATCAGGGAAAACCTATGCATAGTGTACGGGTACCTGTTCGGGAAGGGCAGCAGGAATTTCTTTGTAAGGAAATATTCTTTTTGCACCTGCAAAGATTGCGCCCTCAAACACAGGAAGCAAAAAGACGGTTTTATCAGGTAAAAGAAAAGGACTTTGAAATGAATCCCTGGTATTGGAGAAGAAGGCGCTATAGCCATAGTAGCTTTCATTCATTAGGGGTGATGAAGAATGCTACCCCTGCGGCATGGATAGAATACGAACCTTCATTGAAGATCCATATAGCCGACTTGCAAGAATCTCCGCAGTCATGGTTTGATGAGGAGGTAATTCAATGCCTTAGAAAAAATGGATCTTATCGTTATTGGCTGGAGGATATCTGGGATAAAAATTGGTCGGAATATGCTGCCGAAAAGAAAATGAAAGCTATGGCGATTAAACCTCCACCCCAGGTTCTGCAAAAGGCGCTACAATTATTTGATCATATTTTTATTTTCTTTTATGCTGTAAAACAAAAGGTTCTTTCCCCTTTTCGTTAGATAAGTTCAAAATGTATCCACAGGTTTTTGATATAAGTAACACAATAAAGCCTTCCATTGATGATGAATCATCAGGGGAGGAAGAAAAGAATATTGAACCATCTCAGTTAAAGGGCAACTTTTATTTTTTACTCTATTTTTTGATTGCTGTTGGCGGGGGAGCCTTGCGCAAATGGGTCTTTACCGAAGGGGTCATGAGTAACCTGATTTTACTGGCCATGATGATTTTCCCACTGCTATTTTTTACCCTAAAAACTAAGGGAATCCGCTCGGCTTTTGATAATACGGGGGTATTGTACGCGCTTGTTGCTGTTTTGATTTATCACATTATCAACCCCTATCAAAAAACCTTTTTTCATGGACTGCTAGGTTTTTTAGTTTATGCACCATTTTGGCTTGGTATTTTCTTTTTGATGGCCAACCGACAGGCTTTTCAGTTGTACAAGCTGCGTTGGTTTTTTTTGGCGATAGGTGTGATTCAGGTGGTACTTTGTTTTGTACAATATGCC
>JBBQXO010000159.1:0-11375 GCA_038209595.1 Chitinophagales bacterium | reverse complement strand
TATCGCCTCTTGTAAAATGCTTGTAGAATCTATCCTTGAACTTAGTATTTCAGCTTTGTTTTTCTGGTTGTATCGGCAATCCACGCTTTTCCCTGCGAGGTTTATGAGCACATCACTGTTTTCCAGCGATGTTATCCATGGCCCTTTTGTTTTGGCATCCCATTTTATTTCATGGGGCGCTTTTGGTTGGCGGGTTAAAATGTTTACGGCATGGCCTTCGTGTTGAAAGGCTTTTTGTAAAAATTGACCGATAAAACCGGTTCCACCTGCAATGATGATTTTCATATTATTTTTTTTAGTAGTTTTTTAATTTTAGGGTGGATTTTTTCCACAATTTGTCGTTGCTTACGCTGGCGAGGGCTTCTCATTATTCGAAGAACTGAGCAAGTCATGTCTTTAGCTCCAGGTAGACTCCTCCTGCGTCGGAGTGACGACACTAAAACCACCATGTCGTCGCCAGAGCCGTCATGTCGACGATAGGAGACATCTCATGTTTCGAAGCATGGATTTAACCATGTCTTTAGTCGAAACGATTTCGTGATTCGAAGCGCTTTCTACGCCATGACTCTGGGCGAAGCGATACTCCTCGTTCCTCCGATTGACGGCAATGAAAAACAAATTCCAAATTTTCCAATTCCAAACAAAAAGCAATAGGCTATGGGCAATTTGCAATAATACCTTAAATCCCAAATCCCGAACATAAACCCAAACCAACAATAAATAATAAACAACCACAAACCACAAACCACAAACAAAAAACAAAAAAAAACAAACAGGCCGTTTTTACAAAAACAACAGCCCCGCCGCCCACACTATCCGGTACAGCACCCAGGAGGCGGAAAGCCAACCCGGCATTTTTAGTAAACGAACCCGTCGCATATGCTCCCAAAGCATAAAAACCACCACTCCCATAAAACCGGCGAAATAATAGGCCGGTGGCAGGCCAAAAAGATTGCCGAGCCAAAGCACCGGAAGCAACAGCAGTGTACCAATCAAACTTACAGTTATCATATTGCCAATATAATCCCAGCGGCGGCCGGAAGGGACAAACAGATAGAGCGCTAATCCCTGCCAAATGAGCTGCCCGGCGCAACTGTACCATTCCCGCAAGGGAAAAGTGTTAAGTCCCATCCAGGTATCGAGGTGGCCGTAGTAATTCGTTAATACTATGGAAGACAAAACAAATACAAAGGCAATATAGGCCAGCCTATAGCTTTTACGCAGCGGCGGTACACAGGCTATTTGCCCGGTTTCCGCTGGGGCTGGAGCGATTACCTTGCGGTTGTAGGAGATAAAGCCATACAAGTGTTTGAGCAAAAAGTAAAGCGGCTTTCTTTTGAAAAGCTTCATCAAAAAAGGGTTTTCCCGGAAAAGAATCTGCAGCATAGCGTCGATTCCGTAATGCACTTTTCCGTTTTGCAGATTGCGCAGCGCAATTTCGCTGATGGCTCGCTTTGCATCAATGTGCACCAGTGTTTGCGGGCTGATTTGCTGAAAGGGCGTTCTTGTACCCGTGGCCAATAAATGATGTTTTTCCATGGCACCGGTATAGGCTACACAAAGCGGACAATCGGTGTCATAGTACAGTTGGTGGTTTTTGAGCGCAGACATGGTTTTATTTTTTTTGCGTTTGAAATGGTCGCTTTTGGCTTCCTTTTACAAAGATATACAAAGAAAATAAAACTTTCAGAATAAATTGAAAATAATGAAAATTAATCAGATCAACGAAATATCATTGGCATGCGCCACCAACTGACCCGGTATTTCCCGGGACCATGCACTCGCATTGATCTTACTACTAGCCATCGCCAATAGTTCGCCCGATGGGTTCAGGATATCAATCAGTTCGCCTTTCAAAAACAGACCTTCGGTGCTTACCACGCCCACTGATAGCAGGCTTTTTCGGTTAAGAATGGCTTTTTCGGCACCGGCATCCACCACCACGGTTCCATGGGGTTTGCCACTGAGCAGCCAGCGTTTGCGGGCATTCAGGGTCGTTTTTTGGGCTTCAAACAGGGTGCCGGTTTGCCCTTCATTGGCTTTTAGAATATTGCCGGGCACTTTCGCATTAAAAATAACCGTCTCAATGCCCATACTTGTAGCCACCCGGGTATGGCTCAGTTTACTCGCCATGCCTCCAAGCCCTTGTGTGGATTTTTCAGGTTTTACAAACCCAAAAATGCGTTCGTCCAACGAGTCCACCCGATCCAGCATATTGCCCTTGTCGTCGAGCAAACCAGCTACCGAGGAACCAATCAGCAAACGTTCGGCATCAAAAGCAACTGCCAGCAAGGTCGCTAGTTCATCGTTATCGCTAAATCGCAGCTCCCGGTCATTCACCACATCGTTATCATTGGCTATAGGGATGATATCATTCTTCCACAATTCGGTAATGGTCGCTTTGAGTTGCACAAACCGCTCCCGTTGATTGAAGTGGTTGCGTTCCAGCAAACATTGGGCAACCAGTAGATTTTCTTTTTTAAAATGTGCGGCATAAGCACCCATAAGCAGGGGATTGCCCAATGCAGCGGCTGCTTTTTTTTGGTTGATGCTGCCCTTATAATTTTTTATAAAAGGCTTTCCACTGCCCACAGCCCCGCTTGAAACAAGGATCAAGTGGTATTGCTGATGCAGTTTTGCCAATTGCTGACAAATATTTTGGAGTAAGCTTTTGTGTAGCAGCCCATCGGGTGTGGTGATGGCCGCTGTGCCCAATTTTACAACGATGACTTTTTTCACCGTTCAAATATCCTGAAAAGAATGCATTGTTTGCGGTTCGGGTTTCTTTTCTTGTCAAACTGTTCTTTCAAAAATGTAAAGAGCCGTCGATGTTCTTTCTGCTAATTCTTTATTTTTATCTTCAAAATAAAAGTACCCTTCTTCAAGTTTGGTTGAATTAATTTTTATCCAATTTATCAATTTGTTTGCTTCTGATTGGTTTAATTCTTTGAAATCCTTTCTCTTATTTGTCAGGTCGTAATAATAATCATTTACAAGTTCAACATAGTTGGCAAAACTGTTGTCATGAAAGTTAATTGTCCAAAGATCAGGTAATCTTTCAATGTTTTGCGTTAGGCTGTTTATTTCAATAAAAGCTTCCTTATCGAAATATAATTTTGTTTTGATTAAGTCAGACCACCACGAAAATAAAAAAATCTTAATCCCGGCTTGTTCTTTTTCTGTCCAAATCTTCCATTGGCCATCGTTTAATTTTCCGATTACTACAAAAACGTCAACAATAAAATCTGTTGTTGCCAATAGTTCAAAAATTTTAGGGAGATAATGTTTGAAATCGTTGGTGTCACCCCAAGTTGTCATTGCTTTGAATGCATACCTTGATAGGTCGTCTCCGTCTAAATCGCTCAATAGCTTTGAATGTATTTTTTCTTTGTCTGTGTCTGAAACACAACAAGGGCAGCCCTCCATGGTTGGGTTAAATGGATAAATTGCAAATGTCGAATATAAGTTTTCAATTGCTGCCGTTAAATCGCTTTTCATTCTTGATGTATTCTGTCAAACTGATCGCTCAGGTTTTTTTAACTCGTTTCCTCCACAAATATTTCCTCTACAAAAATTTGCCCCAAAAATTTCTGTCCTACCGCATAACGTTTGCCGGCCACTTCAATAATGGTTAGGGCATCATATTCCTGATGTGCGTGTACCCTGATGGTTTGGTTCAAATAGAGTTGTAAACTGTCGGCGTGTTTTAAAAAGACTGCCGAATTGTCTTTTACACCCACCATGATGCAGGTACCGGACACCGGGATTTCTGCAAGCGTTTTCTGACTTGTTTTTTCAAATGCACCGGCTGCATTCGGGATGGGATCTCCGTGGGGGTCAAATTTTGGAGAGGAAAGGAATCGGTCGAGCCGTTCGATCAATTTATCGGATTGTATGTGTTCGAGTTGTTCGGCGATTTCATGTACTTCATCCCAGGGAAATCCCAGTTTTTCATAAAGAAAAGTTTCCCATAAACGATGTTTGCGTACGATGGCTGTGGCCATTTGCACACCGGATTCTGTTAAGGCTATTTTTCCATATTTTTCATAATCAATCAGTTTTTTCTCCTTCAGCTTTTTCAGCATATTGTTGATGGAAGCCGGTTTTAACCCAAGATGCGTAGCAAGTTCATTGGTGCCGGCATGCGGTTCTTCGGCCTTTTGGTTGGCAATATGAAAAATAGACTTAAGGTAATTTTCCTCGGAGAAGGTAAGCATACGGTAAAGGTAATAAGGTTTTCCAAACAAATAAAGTTAGCCATGCCTAACAAATGTATATTTGTTCCGTTTTGAAGGAGGAGAATACAAAAATGGATATAAACAGCGGCTGGCGAAAACCCACCGCAATGCATTCTTTGCCGGAAGCATATCGTACTATTAAAGTGCCCATGAAGGGTAGTTTTTGGAAAAAAATGATGGCTTTTGCAGGCCCCGGACTCATGGTAGCAGTAGGCTATATGGATCCGGGTAATTGGGCTACCGATATAGCCGGGGGTTCAAAGTTTGGATATATGTTGCTCAGCGTCATCTTGTTATCCAATATTTTCGCCATTGTACTACAACACCTTTCGCTCAAGCTTGGTGTGGTAGCGGAGCGGGATCTGGCGCAGGCTTGTCGCGATCATTACCACCCGATAATATCCTTTATATTGTGGATATTATGTGAAGCTGCGATTGCCGCCTGTGATCTTGCCGAAGTCATTGGTTCGGCTATTGCGCTTAATCTTTTGTTCGATCTGCCGCTGGCCTGGGGCGTCGTATTAACCGGGGTGGATGTTTTGTTGATTTTATTTCTACAGTACAAAGGGTTCCGGTTGATAGAAAGCATTGTGGGAGCTCTGATTTTTATTATTTTAATTTGTTTTCTTTTTGAAATCATCCGTTCGAGCCCGGAACTGATGCCGGTTTTAAATGGATTAATCCCTAAAAAGGAAATCATTTTCAATCCCTCCGCACTTTATATTTCTATAGGTATAATTGGGGCCACGGTAATGCCGCACAACCTTTATTTGCACAGCAGCCTGGTACAAACCCGGGATTATCCAAGGGATATACCGGGTAAAAAAATGGCGATCAAATTTGCAACACTTGATAGTACCATTTCGCTGATGCTTGCTTTTTTCATCAATGCAGCCATATTAATTGTAGCCGCAGCTACGTTTCATACCACCGGCTATCAGGATGTAGCCGATATTTACGATGCCCACAAATTGCTTACTCCGCTATTGGGTACATCGCTGGCGAGCATCTTTTTTGCAGTCGCCTTGCTGGCCTCGGGGCAAAATTCTACCCTCACCGGCACCCTTGCGGGACAAATCGTGATGGAAGGTTTTTTGAACATCCGGCTGAAACCCTGGCTACGAAGACTCATCACCCGGCTCGTAGCGATAATACCTGCGCTTATTGTCGCTATTTTATATGGAGAAAAAGGAACCGGCGAATTGCTGATTTTCAGTCAGGTAATTTTGTCCATGCAACTGAGTTTTGCGGTGGTGCCGCTGGTTATTTTTACCAACAGCAAAAAGAAAATGGGACAGTTTGCCAATGGATGGTTGTTCAAAATTCTCATCTTTATCATTACAGCCATCATTGTGGCGCTTAATGGTTACCTGCTGTACGAAGAGATTTTGAACTAGCTATTTACCTGAAAACAAAAGGCCACCAAACGTATTTGGTGGCCCCGGCCATTTGGCCCAGATTATTGCAACAGAGTAGCCCGGTTACGCGAAAATAACCGAAGGCTTCCGTGATAATTCTGTAGATATCATGTATACCTCCTTTTCTTTGGTGAACCATAAAGGTATGAAAATGAAATAAAATGTATTCTTTTGTTTAACCCTTTCATTTTTTTTCTGGGTTAATAGTACTCCTTAACAAACTCCATCTACACAACTCAAACCATCAACATTTTCCCTCAGATCAGCATTTTCTTCTTTTGCTATCTGTTGCAAAACCTGTAGAAAGGCTGTTACAGGCTGTGCGCCGGAAATTGCATATTGTTGGTTGAAAACAAAAAAGGGGACACCCTGAATACCGTTTTGTTGAGCTTTCAATTGATCCAGTAAAACATCGTTCCTGAAATCGGGTCCGGCATACATCTGTCTTATCAAATCGGCCTCCAATCCGGCCGCTACGCCTATTTGTGTCAATACATCCGGATTATTCAAGTCTTTCCCCTCTGTGTAATAGGCTTTAAATAGCATTTCTTTAGCCTCACTTTGCAACCCCTTGGTTTTGGCGAAATGTAAAAGCCGGTGGGCATCCATGGTATTGGACACCACTGCATTTTCAAAGTGATAGTCAAGGCCTTCTTCCTTGGCGAGCCCGCTCATGTAGGTATGCATGGTTTTCGCTTTTTCCACCGAAATGCCCTTGCGATTCGCCAGATAGGTATCTAAGCGCAATCCTTCTGATGGTTCAAGATCGGGATCGAGCTGAAAACTACGCCAGGTAATATGTACCGTCGCCCGGTCGTCAAATGCTTCCAGTGCTTTTTCAAATTTTCTCTTGCCTATATAGCAAAAAGGACATACCACATCCGACCAGATTTCTACTTCCATTTTTTTTATTTGTCTTTCCGTTTTTTAACAGTTCCCTATTTTTAAAATACAATACGCACCCTCCTAAGGATTGGTTGACCAAATAGAGCTTTCTTTTACAAAAACCCGACGGTTCAGTTTCAGTTGAGCCACCAGCAATTCGGCAAAGTCTTCAGGGTGCATCATTCGCTCTTCATTATCCTGTATCAGGTTGGCATTTTTGGCGAGCTCCGTTACCACGGTGCTAGGCGTCATAGCTGTTACCCGGATATTGTTTTTACGCACTTCCTGCATCAGCGATTCTGTCAATCCCATCAGCCCGAACTTGGAGGCGCTATAAGCACTTGAGCCTGCAGAAGCCCTTAATCCGGCGGTAGAAGATACATTCACAATGTCACCAGTATTTCGCTCCAGCATCTGCGGCAATACGGCCCGCGTTGCATAATACACGCCAAACAGATTTACTTTAATATGTTGTTCCCATTCGTCGGGAGACAGATCCATGAATTTACCAAACTTGCCCATACCTGCATTGTTGATGAGGATATCGGTTGGTCCCAAAATGGACTCAATGGAAGCCACCGCTTTTTCTACTTCGGCCCGGTTGCTGATATCCGCCAGGGCAAAAGTTGTTTTTACCCCAAGCGCTCTTAGTTCAGCGGCTACTTCTTCGAGGTCTTTTTCGGTACGACTGATCAGCGCGGTATGTACACCTTCGGCTGCAAGCGCAAGGGCAATAGCCCTGCCAATGCCTTTACCGGCACCGGTTACAATGGCTGTTTTATTTTGTAGTGATTCCATGTTTTTCTTTTTTTAAACTCAAAATTATTTAAAATATATAACTATTTTATCCATCAGGGTTTTTTAAACACACCCACAAGAAAAATGATTATTTTAACCCTCTAAAGTGGGGTAATCGGTATATCCTTTTGCCCCCGGCGTATAAAAGGTGCTTTGGTCGGGTGTATTTAAAGGCGCCTCTTTTTTGAAACGCTCTACCAGATCGGGATTGGCGAGGAAAGGAACTCCAAAAGCTACAAGATCGGCATCCCCGGCTTCGAGCACGGCAGTTGCAGATGCTTTATCAAATCCTTTATTGATGATTAATATGCCCTTGTACAGCGGGCGAAAATGTTTGGCCACTTCACTTACGAGGAAGGAGATATCCGCCACCGGAGTAAAAGGTTCTGTCAGGTGCAGGTACGACAGGTTATAATAATTCAACCGCTTTACGATGTACTCAAAAACAGGAATGGTCTCTTCATCGGCCTGCATACCAAAGGCACCATGCAGCGAAGGGTTTAGCCTAACGCCTACTTTGTTGAAGTCAATTACGCCTTCGAGAGCATCTAAAACATCAAACAAAAACCGCGCCCTGTTTTCAATACTTCCTCCGTAATCATCGGTACGCTGATTGCTGCAGGTATTAAAAAACTGATGAAACAGGTACCCGTTGGCGGCATGTATTTCAATACCATCAAAACCAGCTTCTATCGCATTGGCGGCGGCCTTTTTAAAGTCTTCAATGGTTTGCCTGATGTCTTCGGCGGTCATCTCTTTAGGAGTAACCGTTGGTTTGAACCCGTTTTCGGTGTACGATTTCTCGTTGGGGTTAATGGCAGAAGGGGCGAGGGGTAGCGCTCCATTATGAAAATCGGGATGCGAAATACGTCCTACATGCCATAGCTGTATAAAAATGACGCCATATTTGGCATGCACGGCTTCTGTTACCAACTTCCAACCTTCTACCTGTTGGGGGGAGTAGATGCCCGGCACATTAATGTATCCCACTGAGATTGGGCTTACGTTGGTGCCTTCGGTAATCAACAGACCTGCTGAGGCGCGCTGTTGGTAATATTCAGCGGTAAGTTCAGTAGCTTTTTTTTCCGGGTTGTCCGAACGGCTCCGGGTCATAGGCGCCATTACCATCCGGTTTTTTAGCGTGACTGAAGGAAGCTCGCAGGAACTGAAAAGTTTGTTGGAAGACATAAGTCCAGTATTTTATAATTTAAATTGTGTCGAATAATAAGAATATGTAGGCGCCTCTAAAAATCACTCAGACAATGGCTTATAATTTTATAACACCGGAGTTTACTTCTGTAAATGAGAGGATGTTATGGAAATGGTAGCATGCCCTATCAGGGGTTTTTAGATATGTTCATAAGGTACAAAAATTTGGGGTGATATGAGCTAATAAGTCCTTCTAAAAACACTTCTTGTAAGGCTTAACAATTGTGTAACATCGAATAGAGACGAATCCTATTAATCTCGTTTATAACTGAGGAGATAATGCAATGGGAAAAACGGTGTACCCCAAGTTTTTAGCGAAGCTTTTAAACCGGAATAAGTTGTTGAATGGTAAGTTCTGCAGTGTTGCAGCAATCGAGCAATAGTTTCGCCGTTTCAAGGGCTGCAGTATTTGTGCTGGTTAATGCAGCTTTTAGTGAATTGCCTTCCGTAGTGTTGGTCAGCATTATTTCTACAAGATGAGCATTCGGCAAAATGGCAGATATACTGGCCATCTGGCTTTCATTGCGACTCAGTAAAATAACGGTTTTACGGGTTGCCACTTCGCTTATCTGCCTGGCAATAGCCGCTTGTACTTCTGCGGGAGCTGCCAAAACAATGATATCCGCCTCCCAACCTGCTTCTTTGCTGCTTAGCAGGTTTTCAGTAAGCGCCAGTTTATAGTGTTGCGCTACTATAAAAGAAAGTGCTGTTAGCTTTTGCAGCTCCTCATCCATCAATAAAATCCGGTAACTTTTGCAAATACCTTTTGCCATCCATAACCCATCCTCACTCCCGGCACCAAGAATGGCCACCGTATTGCTATACCTCATCAATAAATAACGTTTAGAAAGCGGCAAAATTATGCAACTTTCAATGGACATCACTTATGCTGTGTTAAGAAATAGACTTGATATAAATCAATCAATCCTTTGCAGCCCGCTGATTCAGGTTTTTCCGGATGCGGCTAAGTGTCTCCGGGGTAATACCCAAATACGAAGCAATCAGGTTTTGAGGAATCCGCTGAATCATTTCTGGCGAAGAGGCTGAAAGCCGAAGGAATTTTTCTTCTGCAGTGAAGCTTAAGGAGGTAATCAGTCTTCTTTCTTTGGAAATAAAATTGTTTTGAAAGAGTTTTCGAAAATAGCGTTCCATTACCAGCACCTTATCAACCATTTCCTCAAACCCATCGAGGGTAATCATCAGCAATTCTGAATTTTCAAGCGCATCAATATGGTATGTAGAAGGTTCACCGGATAGAAAATTATAGTGCATCGGGCTAATTGTCAAAGGGAAACCTAGATTAGGGGATAAAAAAACGCTGAAACCCTTATTAAATAAGTCTTTCAGCGCTTTAAGTGGTGGTGTGGGCCGGAATCGAACCGGCGACACAAGGATTTTCAGTCCTTTGCTCTACCGACTGAGCTACCGCACCATCCTTTTTTATCAAATCTCGGTAATCTGATGTCCCTTTCTTCAAAATGAACCTCATTTATCTGATTGGGGCTGCAAATATAGCAGCGTATTGCATATTGTAAAATTTTTTTTCAGAATTCTTTGCTTCCTTAACGCTTTGGTTCCCCATAATGCTGATATTTCCTATTGGATATTGGTTCTTGTGCAGACCCATATACTGTCGAGAAGAGAAGGCTTTTCCAGAATCTTAGGCAGTTTTGACCGTTGTTATTTTAATTGTTTTTAGTTTCTTTATTTTGATTATTTGGCGGAAACGTACCACCCAAATCAATAAGTTTCCATGAATAATTGAATGGTTGATGGCACAATGTCAAAAACCTACTATTTTTACCACTTAGTAATGATTCTTTTATAAAAAAATAAAATAGGAACTGCAGGGAATTTGAGATCATGGTAGCGGAAAGCAAAGAGGGGAAAAACAGAACATTTACAGTGATTTTAAATACTTTGCACTAATAGGTATTGTGCCGGTTACAAATCGGTGTCAATACCTTGTTTTTTATAGTAGAATCGAGGGTTTCAGGTCAAACTCAAAAAAATGGGAATGGGACTGAGGGAGGCGTAGCCCTGCCTGAATGTGAAAAACAGGTGTTTTTATTTATCCGAAAAAATGAAAGATATTTGTAAGAATTTTGGTACCTGAAAAACCCTGGCAAGGCACTTAAACAATGCATTATGAGTAAAAAAAAATGGTTAGCTGTTTATACAAAACCCCGATGGGAAAAAAAAGTCCATGGTTTGCTCGAGGAGTCAGGCGTTGAAAGCTATTGTCCGCTGAATATTATTCCACGCAAATGGACAGACAGGGTAAAAAAAATAGAAGAGCCTCTTTTTAAGAGCTATGTTTTTGTAAGAGTTGAAGATAAAAAGCAGTATGAAGTCCGGGAAACACCCGGCGTAGTTAATTTTGTTTATTGGCTCGGTAAGCCTGCCGTTATCCGTGATGAAGAAATTGAAGCGATTCGTTTGTTTCTTGGCGAATATCAATTTGTGATTGCTGAACAATTGAAGGAGCCTATTGTGCCTGGTTGCAGGTTGCGGGTAAAGGGTGGATTGTTCATGAACAAAGAGGCTACGGCGCTTCGGGTGCATAATAAAACGGTAGAAATCCTTATTGAATCGATCGGGTTTCGTTTGATTGCTGTTTTGGAAAAATCTATTCTCGAAAGGATATTGATGCCCTAGGCTTCCAATAAGCCTTTTTGGGTTTACGTTCAAATGTTTTTGTTATTTTTTACCGAAATATTTTCTCCTTGAAATACATTTTGTTTTGGACAGTGCTTTTAATTTTGAGCACGGGCTGTAAACCGGCCAAGGAAACTATGACCGATTTCCGGTATTTTGACCAAAATCT
>JBBQXO010000158.1:0-11456 GCA_038209595.1 Chitinophagales bacterium | reverse complement strand
TCTTGCTCAGCGTGCAATCCAAGGGCTATGTGCGATAATGTCTGCCACAACATTAATAGTAAACCGGCAATCAATGCTCCTATAATTTTTTTACCCATTGCGTTAAATTTTAACTAAATGTAAATGTTTTGTTTAATTATTTAAACAAAAAGAAAGATTTCTATTCAAATTTTTTTAAACCCAACTAATTTAATGACATTGCGTACAAACCACAACAAACTATGAGAATTAATTTATTGCTTCTAGGTATTTGTATTCAGGTAGGTGCATTTGCTCAAAACAAAGAATATGCAGCATTGCAAATAAGTCAGCAACCACTTAAACAGGGACAGGAGATTACCATACAATACTCCCCTGCAAAATCAAGTTTAAAATCGACGCAAAGTGGTGTCACAGCGGTGCTGCTCGCCTACACCAAGGGTCAACCTGTAGGATACGACCTGTCTTTTACACCTGGTAAAAAAGGTATATTGCTTAGTAAATTTGTAATTCCGGATAGTACAGATGCCATTGCTATTAAGTTTGAAAAGGGAGAAGAAACTGACAATAATGGTGGAAATGGATATTTTTATAGCGTAGCAGATAAGGAAGGAAAAGCCATCCCAGCAGGCAATCTTTCTTTACACCGTATTTATAGAGGCGATTATTTGGCTGGAATAGAAAATGCCAAGCCAGATATTGCTAAAAAATACATGGAAACCTGGCTGACTTTTGAAGATAGGCAGGGGTTTGCCTATGTGAGCAAACTTGAATTAGCCCTTGCTGACAAAGATACCACCACTATTTGTTCCATGCTATCTGAATATCCGCAACAAAAAGGTCTTTCAGAATCAAACTACCGCTTTTTGCAATCATTGGCACAACGCATTTGCAAAGACCCGGCATTGGGTGTGGCTATTAAAAAAGATTTGGAGCAAAAGCATCCTACCGGCGATTGGCGGTATCAGCCATGGCAAGATAATGTGAACCGAGCAGGAACACCTGCAGAGAAATTAGTATGGGTAAAAGCCTTTCAATTAGCTTTTCCCGAAGATGCCAAAAAATCAAATCCTTATGCAATTTCCAACCTGCTACCCGCTGTTATGCGGAGTGCAACTGCAACCTTCGATCTTAAAGTATTTAATGCTGCCCTTAAATATATAGACACTGCTGTCAGCCAAAAACAAATGCTTGCGCAGATGTACAATTCTTTTGCATGGCAGAGTGCAGAAAAAGATACACTATTGGACGAATCCTTGCCTTTTAGTAAAAAATCTCTGGAAATATTAGAAGGTTTACAAAATGACCTTACCTCCAAACCTGCCTTTTTTTCACCCATCACCTATGTAAAAAACATGGGCTCAAGCTATAGCATGTATGCAGATACCTATGGCCTTCTTTTATTGAAAAAGGAGCAATATGATAGCGCCTACTATTACCTGAACCTGGCTGCAGCGGATCGTAAGTTTAAAGATGCTGAAATAAACGAACGCTTTTTTAAAGCAATGGAAAAGGTAAAACCTGCACCTGAAGTATTGGCAAAACTAGAAGAAGCCATTATGACTGATGGCTATACGAGTGCTTCGGAAGAGCTATACAAGCGGGTAGCAAAAGAAGCAAGTATAACAGATGCCAACACAAGGCTGACAGGAATACTGGCAAAGGCTAAGGATATAAAATACAGCGAATTCAAAACAAAAATGATTGAGGAAGGAGCTCCTGCTTTTTCGCTGGTAAACCTTGAAGGTAATCCTGTGAGTCTTGAAAGCCTGAAGGGGAAAGTTGTAGTGATAGACTTTTGGGCCACCTGGTGTGGCCCTTGCATAGCCTCTTTCCCCGGTATGCAAAAAGTGGTGGAAGCCCGCAAAAATGACCCCGAAGTAGAAATGCTATTTATTAATGCCTGGCAATCTGAACCCAATAAAACAGAGGTGGTGAAAACATATATCAGCAAGCAACCCTATACATTCCATGTACTGATGGATGCAGAAGATAAAACCATTAATGCTTTTAAAGTAAATGGCATTCCTACCAAATTCATTATTGATAAAGATGGAAAAATACGTTTTAAATCAGTTGGTTTTAATGGCAATACCGATAAAACATTCGAAGAAATGCAAATGATGATTGACCTTACGAAGAAATCATAATTTCCAACCCAACGATCTGTTTAACTTAAATCCCTGCAAGGCTCCTTTTGAAAACTCAAGGATCTTGCAGGGATATTTTTTTCAGATTGAGAACTTTTAGAATAGCTAGACCGACCGAAAAAAAGTGTAACGAGCCATTTTATTTTCTACTAAAGAGCCCCCAAAACAGCCATTTTATTTTCCTCCAGGTTTTTAGCATTGAGTGCCGCGCTCTTTACCGCCTCCGCTACCCGAAAGGATACCACCGGATCGAGCGTAGCGGGAATGATATGATCGCGGGTGGGATTGGGCAAACAATCCGCAATGGCATGTGCCGCGGCCAATTTCATACCGGCTGTAATACGCGGTGCCCTTGCATCAAGTGCCCCACGGAAAATACCCGGAAAACCAAGTACATTGTTGATTTGATTAGGTAAATCGCTACGGCCTGTGCCTATAATGGCCGCACCACCTTCCTTGGCATCCTCAGGCATAATTTCAGGAATAGGATTTGCAAGCGCAAAAATAATCGGATCGGGTGCCATGGTTCTTACATCGGCTGCCGTTATTAAATTGCCGCGGCTTACCCCGATAAATACATCGGCTCCTACAAGTGCCTTTTTCAGACTGCCACTCATATTCCCGATATTGGTATAACTCAGCAATTCAAGTTTTTCGGCATTCAGATCGGTACGACTTAGCGACACAATGCCTAGACTATCGCAGGCAATCACATCTTTTACCGATATACAGGCCTGAACATCTTCTTCATACCCATGACAGCGCAACATACGGGTAATGGCTGTGCCTGCTGCCCCTGCTCCATTCACTACCACTTTTAGCTGAAAAAGGGATTTTTTCAATACCTTACTTGCATTGATGAGTGCCGCCAAAACAACAATTGCGGTACCATCCTGATCGTCGTGAAATACCGGTATCCCAATATCCTGCAGCCTGCGTTCAATTTCAAAACATCTTGGGGCAGCTATATCTTCCAGGTTTACCCCACCCAATCCGGGAGACAATAACTTTACGGTACGCACTATTTCGTCGGTATCCTGTGTATCGAGGCAAATGGGGAAAGCATCTATTTCGGCAAACTTTCTGAACAGCATGGCTTTGCCTTCCATAACAGGTAAAGCGGCTCTTGGGCCAATATTACCCAAACCCAATACCGAACTGCCATCGGTTACAATGGCTACCGTATTGCCTTTCATGGTATAGTCGTACACTTTTTCCGGATCAGCGGCAATGGCTTCACAGGGTGCAGCTACCCCGGGAGAATACACCAACGACAAGTCTTCTACCGTGCGGACATCCATTTTGTTGCGGACACTTATTTTTCCCCGCAGGGCTTTGTGCAGGTGGAGTGATTCTTCAAATACAGACATGCTTATATTTTTTGGTGATTTTTTTAAATTGAAGTATAAAGGTACAACAGCAGACACCCTTCCTATAAAAAAGATAACAGTTCCCTTAACAACAATTTACTACACCACCGGCACCCAACCCGGCTGATACTCCCGCTGCCAATATTGCATGGCATCAGCATCATTGAGTATGCGCCCATCCTTTGGATCGGTTTGCAAAATGCGACCTGTACGATGCGCAATATTGGCAAGATGGCAATACATCACACTGATATGTCCTTCATCCACAGGCGCTGTAATTTTTGTATTTCCCCGGATAGCATCCGCAAAATTCTGCAAGTGGTACAAATCAAGATTTCCACTTGCACTTACCGGATTATTTGGATCGGCGGCTACTTCAGATTTAATCTCTTTTACCAGCTTGTTTTTATCATCAAAAATGCTGTAGTCCCCACCACCATAGTTTACAAGTGTACCAGCATCGCCATAAATGGCAAATCCCCTGCCTGATTTTTCCAACGGGAAATTATTACAGCTACGGCCTTCCCAACTGATGACCTGATTGGTATCAAATTCAAAGTTTACCGTTTGGGTATCGGGGGTTTGCCAATCGTCTTTAAAGGCATAACGGCCACCCGATGAAACCACCTTTGATGGATAATCGAGTCCCATCAACCAGCGACAGCAGTCGAGTTCATGGGTGGCGTTGTTGCAGGTTTCGGCCGTACCCCAATGCCATATCCAATGCCAGTTGTAGTGGACGATATTGTCTTTGTAGCCGGTTCGTGGCGCAGGCCCCTGCCACAAATCCCAATCAAGCGAAGGTGGAATAGGTGCCGTTTTACCAATACCCATACTCTTGCGGTTGTTGTTATACCAGGCTTTGCCAAAATAAGGCCTGCCTATCATGCCTTCCTTCACATCTTTGGCTGCCTGCTGCAGGGTAGGCATCGAGCGCCGCTGATTGCCCATTTGTATCAACCGGTTATATTTTTGCATGGCCTTGATGACCATTTCGCCTTCAGCCGGATTATGACTGCAGGGCTTTTCTACGTACACATGCTTGCCGTTGGCAACCCCCATAATGGATGCCGGAGCATGCCAATGATCGGGGGCCGCTATGACCAACCCATCAAAATCTTTTTGCAAAACCAACTTGCGAATATCCCGAATGAGGGTGGGCTTGCGCTTAAATTCTTCCAGCTCCTTAAACCCGTTTGCAATTGCCTTATCTTCAATATCGCAGATATAAGCAATTTCGATATTGGGTAATCCGGCAAACTGTTTGGCAAGGTAAGCACCGCGGCTGTTAACACCCATTACGCCTAACACTACTTTATTAGAGGGCGCCATTTTGCCAAATACCGGAAAATTAAGTATCGTCAATCCAGCGGCCGTTACCCCGGCGGTTTGTAAAAATTTACGACGTTTCATAGGCATGCATTAAACATTTAATTTTTCAAATTTATTATAGAGGAATAAAGGGGGAGAGGATGGAAGCAATTTTTACAACTCCCGGATTTTTATGTTTCGGAAATGTACTTCATCGCCGTGATCCTGCAACAGGATATGGCCTTCGGATGCTTCTCCAAATTTTTCCCACACTTTATATTTACTTAATGCTACAAGTTGCCGGTAATTTTCTGATCCCCGCTGATAGGATAATACTTTTATGCCATTCAGAAAATGATCTACCCGGTTATCGGGATAAACTACTACCCTGCCGGTATTCCATCCGCCGATAGGTTTTAGAAAACGGGCTTGTTTTTCTGCTTTTATCAGATCGTACAAGGAGGCAAGCGTCCGGTTACCATCCCGCCCCATTTTGGCATCTGGATGAAGTTCATCGTCCAATACCTGATATTCTAGCCCGATGGCCGAACCCGGGTTATTTTCCTCAAGCGTTACAAAATATTTTACCCCTGAGTTGGCCCCCGGTGAAAGTTTAAAATCAAAAGAAAGATCAAATGCTTTATACTTTTTAGTAGTAACAATATCTCCCCCGTTGGTCGATTCGCCACCATCTGATTTTTTTACGCTCAGTTCCCCGTTTGCTATCTCCCAGCCCTTTTCGGGGAATGTTGGTTTATAGGCTCCTTTCCATCCATCGGAGGTTTTACCATCAAACAATTGCTTCCATCCGAGGCGCTTTTCTTCCGCCGTTAACCCATTGGCAATGGTGTTGACTGTATAGACCGGGTAAGGTAACGGGGTCAGCTTTACATCCTGTGTTTGTATGCGGATATTTCGCCAGTAAATTTTTTTACCAACTTTTTCGGGCTGATCCACACTATGCACCTGCAGCGCAATCAGTCCGGGTCGCACGGCGGTATCTTCCAATACACTCATGGGTTTTCCATTGAGCCAGGTAACCACCGTAGTTCCTTTACATTCTATCCGTACTTTGTTAAACGTATTTTGTTTGTAAACACCTGCCGCCTTTTCGTTCAGCCCGGTAGGATACAACCAACCCCTTCTTGCTTCATCATAAATACCTCCTGCCCAATCGCGGTTAGATCCCTCCATTTCGTACTGATAGCCATATACAGATCCTTTACCCTTGTTCCCCTCCGGGTCGTATTGACTACGAAACTGAATACCGCTATTGATAACGGTATCTTCCAGTTTAAACTCCAACTCCAGGATAAAATCGGCATAAGGTCGTTCGTAAGCCAAAAAACTGTTGGGCGAACCGGGCACCGAAACCCCGATAATCATCCGGTCATCTACATAATAGCGGGCAGTGCCGGTAAGTTGTTTCCAGCCCACAAGGCTTTTGCCATCAAAAAGATTTCTCCATGAGCTTGATCTGCCTTGGGTATGGCCATCGGGAAGACCCAACAAAAGCAGACCCAAAACCAAAAAACTAAAATTTATACTATTACGAGGTAGCTGTTTGCTATTCATTTTCATGCAATCGAGGGATTTTATGTTCATTTTTTAAAATAAATACCCCATTCTTTTCGGAACGGGGTATTTGTTATTATTTTAATTAAACAGTGATTTCAGATTATACTATCATAAAGAGTTGGTGGCATTCAGGTCTCCAAATGATTGCTTGAGACGGGCAATCATGCTGTCCTCCCCTTTGCGCAGCCAAACCCTTGGGTCATAAAACTTCTTGTTGGGTTTATCAGCACCATCGGGATTGCCGATTTGCGCTTGCAGGTAGCCGTGCTTATCTGCTTCGTAAGCCCGTACACCGTCCCAAAAAGCCCACTGAATATCGGTATCAATATTCATTTTTACCACGCCATAGCTGATGGCTTCGCGTATTTCTTCTGCAGTACTACCGGAACCTCCGTGGAAGATAAAGTCCACCGGATTGGGTCCTGTGCCGAATTTCTCAGTAATATAAGCCTGAGAATCACGTAAAATCTTAGGTTCCAGTTTTACATTACCCGGCTTGTACACGCCGTGTACATTACCAAATGAGGCGGCCACAGTAAAGTTCGGACTGATTTTGCTCAGCTCTTCGTAAGCATAAGAAACCTCTTCGGGCTCCGTATATAATTTTTCCTTGGCTACATGGGTATTGTCCACACCATCTTCTTCGCCTCCGGTTACACCCAATTCAATTTCAAGGATCATGCCCATTTTGGTCATGCGCTCCAGAAAGGGTTTGCAGATAGCGATATTTTCTTCGATTGGCTCCTCGCTCAGGTCGAGCATATGGGAGGTAAACAGCGGTTGACCGGTCTTTTCGAAATGCTTTTCTCCTTCTACCAGCAAACCTTCCACCCAAGGAAGAATTTTTTTGGCACAATGGTCGGTATGTAAAATAACGGGTACGCCATAGGCCAAAGCGGCACGATGTACATAATAAGCCCCGGCAATAGCGCCTGCAATAGAGGCTGATTCATCGGTATTTTTTACGCCCTTGCCAATAAAAAACTGGGATCCGCTATGCGAAAACTGAATTAAAACGGCAGAATTAACCTCTCTTGCGGTTTCTAGTACAGCATTTACGGTGTTGGTTCCGGTTACGTTTACGCCTGGCAAGGCGAAATTATTTTCTTTACAATAGGCAAAAAGGTCTTTTACCTCCTGTCCCCACAGTACGCCGGGACGAAATTTGGTTGAAGCTTCCATGTGTTTATTTAAAAAATTGAAAATGCAATATAAAGAATCGGTGTCAAATGAATGGCCGCTAAGGTAACTCCGCTCATTGAATAAAAAAGGTGATTTTTATCAATTAAACCTTGATAACTAGATACTTTAACCCTGATTTGGAAAATTTATCCATAAAGAGTGGGGTATTTTCAAATGGAATGCCCTCAACGGGTACTGCGTCAAAATCACTTTGCTATAATACAAACAAATTGATACCACGGACTGAGTTACCATCTTTATCTAAAGGTTGTTCTACACCGATTTTGGTAAGAATCTAATTCTTTATTAGGAAATAAAGCTCATAAATTAATTTTACTCAGCTCATTATTCATTTTGACAAAATATTTTTTGTCAAAATACTGAAATCTCAAACTCTCGTATTACTTTTGACAAATAAATTTTTGTCAAATCAGTAAATCATGAAAAATATTGTAGGACAAACCCCAAGAGGGATAGACTTTTACCCAAGAAATGCAATAATCAAGAAAATTTACCGTCGCCTTGAAAGTGGTAATCATTTATACCTCGCAGCACCGAGAAGGTCAGGAAAAACATCAATAATGCGGGCTCTGGAAGATAATCCACAAGAAGGGTTTATGTTTTCCTTCGTAAATGTGGAAGATTGTTTACATGTTGAAGATTATTTCAGACTGCTTTCTGAAGAACTCGAGAAAATAGGAGTAGATGGGCAATTTGCCTTACTTGGAGAAAAAGCTAAGCGCGTCTTTAGTATATTTTTGGAAAAAGTGAAGAAAATTAAGATTTTAAGTATTGAAATTGAAACAACGCAAACGACAGCGAAACCTGGTTATGCTGAAGCATTTGAAGAATTGCTTTTAAAACTTGATTCTGAAAAAGTAACCATCGTTGTAATGGTTGATGAATTCCCTGTTGCAGTTGAAAATATTGCCAAAGAACATGGAAACACTGCCGCACTTGGATTCCTTCATGCAAATAGAGGCATGAGGCAAAGGGCAGGAAAAGGGATTCGGTTCATCTATACAGGCTCAATAGGTTTGCCAAATGTGGCAAGAAAACTTGGGCCAGACCCGACAGTTAATGACTTGAATATTGTAGAAATCCCCCCACTTACAATTGAGGAAGGATTAGATATGAGTTTGAAAATTTTTAACGAATATAAAGTACCAGTAGATGAGGAGGATGTACTATATATGCTCCGGGAAATTAAATGGCTAATGCCATTTTTTATTCAATTAGTCATTCAACTATTAATTGATGAAACAGAAAGCGAAGGCCTCCCTGTTACTTCCAAAATGGTTGATAAAGTTTTGCTGAAAGCTGCTAACCACAGAAATAATATCTACTTCGCAAGTTATTATGATCGCTTGGAAAAAACCTTATCTGCTGACCAATACGAAAAGGCAAAAAGTATTTTAGCTGAAATTGCTGAGAAAGAAGCCGTAGAAGCGAGTCAATTTAATAACGGTAATAACCAATTATTACTTGAGACACTTGAGTATGATGGGTATATTCACGAACAAAGCGGTTATTACCGTTTCAATTCGCCAATATTGAGAATGTGGTGGGGGAAAAATGCACGATAATTCAAAAACAATTATTACATATTAATTTTACAAGGATGCCAGTCATTATCGAACAAAACAGAGTCGCCACGATTTATAATCCTCAAAAACAAACTAAAGACCAACTGATTGATGGGTTTGTTGCAAGGGAAAAGACTTTTAAAAAGCTTTTTAAAGTTATTAAAGAGTCTAAGATGGAGGTGCCGGAACAGCATTATCTTATTTCGGGCCTAAGAGGCATGGGGAAGACAACTCTGATCATGCGCCTTTTTTATGAAATCGAAGACGATAAGGAACTTAGTTCCTCGCTTATTCCACTGGTATTTAATGAAGAAGAATATGGAATCAGACGGCTATTTGGTTTTTGGGAGCGAATCTTGGAACTATTGGAGCATGAAATTCCAAATTTCAGGGGAAATGAATCCGTAAGAAAGGTACTTTCTAAAAAGTTTAATGATGATGATGATGCCTATGAACGGGCTTTGTATAATTTACTTACCGATGAGCTAACACGAAACGGAAAAAAAATCATTTTGTTTGTAGATAATTTTGGTGACTTAGCCCGAAAACTAACGGATGCAGAAGGTCATCGCTTACGCAAAATCCTTCAATCTTCAGCGGATATCAGGATTTTTGCAAGTTCTTCCGTGGTTTTAGAGGCATTCTATAAATACGACCATCCTTTTTATGAATTCTTCAAGGCAATTGAATTGCAAGGTTTAAATGAAAATGAAACCCGTAACCTTCTATTAAGTCTTTCTCATCATTATAAAAATGATTCTGTTGCCAAAATGGTGGAAAATCATCCAGGCAGAATCGAAGCCATACGCCGCATTACCGGCGGGGTAATCCGTACGATGGTTCTATTGTTCGAAATTTTTGCTGACGATGATGATGGAAGTGCATTTAAAGACCTTGAAAAAATACTGGATCGTACAACACCCTTGTATAAACACAGGATGGATGATTTAAGCGACCAACAACAGGCCATAGTAGAGGCGATAGCAACTAATTGGGACGCTTTAAGTGTAAAAGAAATTGTGGAACGAACAAGACTAGACAGTAAAACCATTTCCGCCCAACTGAATAATTTAGAAAAAACTGGAATTATCGAAAAGCGAGCCACAACCACCAAAAACCATGTGTATTTGGTTGCAGAACGTTTCTTTAATATTTGGTTTTTAATGAGGCTTGGCCGCAGAGGAGATGAAAGAAGAGTGTTATGGTTGGTTCGCTTTTTTGAAGAATGGTGTGATGATGAAATGATGGGTTCAAGAGCAAAAATGCATGTGGCGGCAATCTTAAAAGGAGGATTTGAACCAGAAGCTGCTTTTAGCTATACACAAGCCTTAGCCCAAACCCAAAAATTATGTATGGCAGATAGTCATGACTTAATACAAACAACCAGGGGTTATCTGATAAAAAATAAACCTGAATTGGTTAATGAATTACAGCCTTCAGATTTAGACATAACATTTGAAATTTTGCAGAATTGGTTTATAGAAAAGAATATTGAAGGGATTGAAAAGTTAATTCCAATTTGCTCAAAACTTTTACATACAGATTTCCTGAAAATTCTATCCGAATTTAATAACCAAGATGAAATTTTCAATTTTTGGTTACAAAAGATTCCAATTATAGCTAATACACTAGGAAATATTTATATTAAGCTTAATAGTCCGGAAATAGATAAAGCTGAAAAATCTTGGAACTGGGCTGCAAATGCAGGCAATTTTGATGCTATGTTCAACCTTGGCTTACTTTATCAAAAGGAAATGAAGGACCTTGAAAAGGCCATTAAATGGTATGAAAAAGTTGCCAATGCTGGCAATTCCAATGCTATGGTCAACCTTGGCTTTCTCTATGAAAAGGAAATGAAGGATTTTGAAAAGGCCATTGAATGGTTTGAAAAGGGTGCCAATGCTGGCAATTCAAAAGCTATGTTCAACCTTGGCTTTCTTTATGAAAATGAAATGAAGGAAGTTGAAAAGGCAATTGATTGGTATGAAAAGGCAGCAAATGCGGGTGATTCTAATGCTAAATTCAACCTTGGCATCCTTTATCAAAGTGAAATGAAGGATTTTGAAAAGGCCATTGAATGGTATGAAAAGGCGGCTAATACAAGCGATTCTGAGGCTATGGTCAACCTTGGCATTCTTTATGAAAAGGAAATGAAGGATTTTGAAAAGGCCATTGAGTGGTTTGAAAAAGGTGCCAATGCGGGCAATTCTGATGCTATGTTCAACCTTGGCTTACTTTATCAAAAGGAAATAAAAAACCTTGAAAAAGCCATTGAGTGGTATGAAAAAGGTGCCAATATC
>JBBQXO010000157.1:0-11514 GCA_038209595.1 Chitinophagales bacterium | reverse complement strand
CGTTTAGTGGAACCTTATGCTCTAAAAGAATTTAACAACCGTTAGTATATCATTACCAAAGACAGCAAAGACACTAACATAAAAAGTTTTGCTCTTGACCGTTTGACCAACCTTGAAATTACAACCCGAATTTATCAATATCCCGACAATTATAGTATTGAACAGAATTATAGGTATTGCTTTGGCATTATTAGTCCTAATGACGAGGAACCACAAGACATCATTTTATCATTTGACCCATTCCATGGCAAGTATATTTAAACAGTACCATTTCACGACAGTCAACAGGTTTTGGTGGATAATGAAGATGAGTGCATATTCCGGTTTATCCAGGGGCTAAACTTTAGTGCCAATTGATCTTCTACATACTGTTTTATTTCAGGAGTAAATGTTTGTCTTTTAGGCTTTTCTAAATGCCTTTCAATGCATTTTCGTTGAGCTAATAAAACTTCGTATCTACCACTGCGCTTGTCGGCATTACGGGCTATCTCACGACTTAGAACAGACTTATTCTTACCAATAGATTCGTATATTTCTTTTCGACTAAATTCAGCCTATAGCGTCGATGCAATCACGTACCTTTTTTGTTGTTTAACTCATATTTGACAACTTTTGACGGCAGGCAACACAGAGTATTTAATCTAAAGGAGAAAAGAGCTTAGGCTTCGATCTATTTTTTTAATAAATACTATTGAAAACTACAATTAACTGCATTTATTTATTGAATCTAAGATTGGAAATAAAATAATTTCGTAAAATGGAAATTTTAAAAATAAAAATTATTATACATTTCTAGAAATATCTTACACCATTTAGACATTTATCGGGGAACAACACATGCTGTCATCAATTTGTAACTATAAAAAATCCAATGGCTGAAAAAGAAACAATGCCCAAATTAGTTTGGGTAGAAACTTGCTGACCAAAGAACCCAAAAGATAATTAAGCTTAAAAATTTAGTTCCATTTTTTTCTTATGTCGTAATATTTTTTTTAGTGTATTACAATTAACTAGAAAAGAGGCATGTTTTTTTCAGCAAAGTAAAGAAATAATAATAATCTTTTTCTTAAGAAACCTCTTGCTCAATGGCATTTATTTTTTCAACATGCTTTTTTATATTTAAAAATTGCAGTGTTATCCATGCCAGCGCTATAAATATTTCAAAGAAAATAAAAGTGATATTCCAGTTAAAATTTTCCTTTACAGGACCTACTAAAAAAGCACCCGCTATTGATCCCATAGCACCCATTGTCATAAAAATAGTGAACTGACTGGCAGAAACATTTTTTGAGCAACATTGCATGGCAATAGCAAATACCCCAATCTTGGCAAATGAATTCAGCATACGGTAAGTGATTATGAAACTGTATAACATACTGGTGTTTTGCCAGTAAGTACCCGCAAAATTCAGTATCAATACCAATGTCATTATCAGGAAAAAATAAATATTGATCATCCTTTTTTTACCGAATTTCTCAATTAAATATCCACCTGCAAGTATTCCTGCAATACCGCCTACTAAATCTGCCACGGCAAAAGCCCGTGAGTATAAAACATTTGTCCACCCGGTAATTTTTACAGCAAAAATTGGAAGCAGGGTTTCAAAAAAATTATATGCCCCTTGCGTAATAAAAAGAATTATTATAATCAACAATGAATTAGGAAGCCGGAATACCCTGTATAATGTTTTAAGGATGGTAAACCAGCTTTTCATTTGCATTTTTTGAGAGGTTACTGAAGTGCTGCCGGGTGTAAAGAAAAATATTTTTTCACCTTGCTGTTCTCTCAGCATCAGCGGTACGAGGGTAATAACTGAAACCAATAAACATAGCATAAGCATCGATGCCTGAAAACTATAGGTAGTTAACATCCAGCTACATAAAACCAGGGCCAGCGAGCTACCTACCATTCGGGAACCCTGCATATAACCATTTGCACGGGCTTGTTGATCCGGGGGAATTACATCTACAGCCATGGCATCTCCGGCCGCATCTTGCAGGGCTCCAAAAGACGACACACAAAAGGCAGCAGCCATAAACAAATTAAGATTGTTTAAAGGATCCGGTACAAATGCAAAGGCGAGAATACTCAGTATTAAACCTAAGTGGCCAAGCAATACCCAAGGCCTTTTTCTGCCCATCGGCAGATAGGTATAACGATCCATTAAAGGAGCCACTACAAATTTAAAGGTCCACGGAACAGAAGTAGCTACTGCAAAACTACCTATCTCGGTTGGGGTTTTTCCCTGCATCGCCATCCATGCCGGTAAACCAATGTATAACATTCCCTGTGGAAGCCCTTCTGTAAAATAAAGTGCTGAAAAATTAAAATATCTTAAAAAAGCATTATCAGAAAGCGTAGGAAAATTTATTTTTAAATTCATATAATTAATTAAAACCTCTTAGCCAATAATTTTAAGCTAAGGAAAGATAGCTACTTTGGTGAACTGGTCAGGCAAAGGTTGAGGAATATTTGGATTTGAATTTATTTCCTGCTGAGGATATATAAAACGCTGTGGTTTTCTGTTGCCCACGTTAAGTAATATAGGTAATTGTACAATGGGAACTGCGGAAGCTAACCTGCGATAATCATTAAAAGTTTCGTACTGCATTAAAAGAATAATAAAGCGTTGACTGATAATTTCATATAACAAAGCAGTTTGCACATTGGTAGCATTTACAGGATTAACCATTCCGGAAATTCCAAAATCGCTCAGTACATACAGATCATATTTTCTATTGACAGCAGAAAAGTTTTTACCATTTATGTTGCCGGCAGCAAGCCCTTCTCTTACTTTATTGAGTGCCGCCAAAGCCAGATCATAATCTCCAAGGCGGGCTTGCGATTCTGCAATGATCAATTGATTTTCGTAAAATGTAAGAATAGGATGAGGTGCATCTGCTGTAAATGCACCATCTGTGGTATTAGGATCGAGGCTGTTGGTGGCAGTTATTCCTACTTTTACAAAATGATTGTATAGGGCTGTTTCATTTGTTTTTGTATTGGCTGAATTGATACGTGACTGCAACAGCGGTATCAAGTAGGTTCCTTCAAAACCAGTATCGCCTGCCCGACTCACTCTAAAAAAATCATAGTTTTGGTTGGTGTTTTGGCCCTGGCTTGTTCCGTGTGGTATAAGTGCATCGCCATTGATGGTTTGAATACCTGCATTGGCACTTGCAATAGCTTTTGCATATAAACCGCTATGTAGATACAACCTTGCCTTTAAGGTATTAGCAGCCGCTTTCCATTTTAAAATATTACCCTGGTAAATAAAATCCTGCGCCGCAAATGCAAGCCCCGACGATGCAGATAGGTTCACTATAGCATTATCCAATGTATTTTGAAGTGCGGCATAAACGTCCATTTGGTTATCAAATACCGGTGAAGGAAAACGCTCTTTATCAAACGCCTGGCTGTAGGGTACATCGCCATAAAGTGCCGTGGCTTTTGCAATAACAAGCGCTTCCAGTATTTGCCCAACACCCTTTGTCCATTTATCTTTCAACACATCTGCTTTTGTTTGTATCAGCCTTGCCTGGCTGGCAACCGGGTAAAGAATAGACCAGTTAAAACTTTGGGACGACACAAGGTATTGCGCAAATCCAAGATGTGCACGTGATAAACCATTTAGCTGTCCGGCCCAGATAGATGCTATGCGAACATCAGTATCTTGATGAAGAAAAGCCACCCCCAGCATTGTTCCTGACAACAACGTTCTTACATCTACATCCGTAACTGCGTTTGGATTATTTTGAATATCATTTTCGTCAAAAACCTTTTTACAACTACTTAGCAAAATACCAGTGAGTGAAAAAGCTATTACTATTTGAGCGGAAAATTTTTTCATAACTTAATTTTAAAAATTAGTATTTAAATAGGATTGAAAACAGTACTGATTTCGTACCCGGATTTGTAAACCAGTCCTGGCCCCTTGCTAAACCTGCACCAGTAACATTTGTTTCCGGATCTGTTCCGGTGTAGTCGGTCCACAAAATTAAGTTTCTACCGGTTATGCTAAAATCTATACCCGATAATTGTGTTATTCTAAACAATTTTATTTTTTTAACTCCATAAGAAATGGTAATTTCTCTTAAACGGGAGGCACTTCCATCTTCTACGAATTGTTTGTAAGATGCAGTATTAGATGCTGAACCTCTTCCCTGCCACCATGCCTGATTTATTGCCACAGGGCCTGCACCAAAATCCTTGATGGCTCCCTGAAAAGAAGTGCCGGCCGGAATAATAGTACCTCTTACATCTTTTAGCCCGCCGGCCGGCGCGATAACAGTGTTGCTTTGATCTGCATGTGTACCAAATGAATACAAAGATCCTCTTGTGCCATTAAAAAAATCGTTCCCCTGCATTCTATCAAAAAGTACATACAACATAAAATTTTTGTAAGAAAAAGTACTGCCCAAACCTCCACGCCAGTCAGGGTTTGGATCACCAATAACTTCAAGGTCGGTGCCTGCCTGCGGAAAACCATTTGCATCTAAAATGTATTGTCCGCTTTTATTTTTTAAAAAATCAGTAGATAGAAAAACTCCAAATGGCTGACCGGGAATAAGAGAGGCATTTTGAATAAAACTTTCCGGCAGGGTATAAGCCTTTGCTCCTGCTAAAGAAATAACCCTGTTATTATTTTTTGAAAAGTTGGCAGATATATTCCATTTAAATTTACCTTCCGTAAAAATATCTGCACTCAACTCCAGTTCGATACCCTTGTTTTGTAATATTGCAGCATTGCTGTTAAATGTTGTAAAGCCAGTGGCTGAAGGTAAATTTATTGGTAAAATAACATCCTTTGTGCGGTTTGTATAGCCCGTTACAGAAAGGGTAATTTGATTTTTAAAAAATCTGAGATCAAGTCCTAACTCAGTTTCTGTTTTAATCTCGGGACGTAAAAATTCGTTGCCTGCAGTTGTACTACGAACATAACCACCTGCATAAGTTGGACTAATACCAGATAATCCGCTTGAAAACTCATCTCTGTAGGTAGCAGCACTAAAGCTGTTAAAATCCTGATAGGGTTGTGGCTGAATGCCAACCTGTCCCCAACTAAGGCGAAGTTTTCCAAAACTGACAAATGATTTATTATTAAAAAGATTTAATTGACTAAACTGCCAGGCAACGGCTGCGGACGGAAAGAAAAAGCTGTTCTTCGTTTTAGAACCAAAGGTGGAGGCAGACTCATTTCTGCCAGTGAAACTAAAGAACAACATGTTGTATGCTTCCAAATCTGCCTGGGCATAAAAGCCATAGGTACGAATTAAAGAATTATAATTACTGGCAGATAAATTTGAGTTAACAGCATTGGTAAGAATATTTGGCGCACCAGGAATAATAAAGTTTGTAATAGACCCATTTAATGTAGCCCGCCTGCGGCTGTTGTAATTAAAACCTGCCAACAAAGATCCACTAAAATTTTGATTGAATGTTTTTTTTGCTACAGCGAATAAATCCGTGTTAAACTGTTTTTCAGAAACCCAGCTTTTTGATAGAGATCCTCTTGCAAAATTGGCGGAGTTACGGGCAAAGCGCTCCAGCCTGTTATCAGTGAAATTATCAATCCCAAACCTTGCGGTGGTTGTTAGCCAATCTGTTGGCGTTGCATTAAACTGCAGGCTGCCAATAATCCGGTCAACATCACTTGTGTTCAGGTTATTATTAATATTCCATAATGGATTTGAATGAATGGTACTTAAATCTTTTCCCAATGGATTGCGAAAAGATATGTGTGCATCCGGAAAAACCTGACCGGCAGCGTCAGTGTACACACCCTTGTATAATGAATTATCAAAATCAGCGGGCGTGCGTAAACTACCCAATAAAATTCCATCAGCATTATCGCCTTCCTGCACACGGGATGAATTAATTTTTGTATAACCAATATTTGCGCTTGCACTAAACCAGTCTGTAAATTGTGTGGTGGAATTTATTCTAACAGTTTTACGGTTGTAGTCGCTGAATTTTTTTACAACACCTTCCTGTTTAAGATCTCCATAACTAATTAAAAAATTAGAGCGGGCATTACCGCCGCTTACATTTAAAGTATTGTCAAAAAAATATCCGGTTTGAAAAGCATCTTTATTGTGATCGTAGGTATCTCGGGCATTTTTACCGCCATGCGGATTGGCTGCCGTACCAGGCGCAATAGCGTAGCGGATATTGCCATCAGATAATGTAACAAACCCCTGGTAACCCGGCGCACCCGGCGTTGTAATAAATTGGTCTGCACCGCCCGTGCGAGCTGAAATAAGATCTCCAAAACTTGACCTGTTACCTTGCGAATAAAGTCCGTTGGAACCCTGCCCATAACTCCGTTGCAATGGATGCATTTTATTTACTGCATCAACAGATACGCTGGATTTAAACGAAATATTTAATTTACCATTACTGCTTTTACCCTTTTTTGTAGTGATAATAATAACCCCATTGGCAGCCCGTGAGCCCCACAAAGCAGCAGCAGAAGCGCCTTTTAGTACTTCCACTCTTTCTATATCTTCAGGATTAATATCATTTATACGTGACTGTTGGATAATGCCGTTAGGCCTTGCCGCGCCAATATTATCGCTTGAATTACTAACAGGCATTCCGTCTATAATAAACAATGGTTGTGCATTTCCATTAATTGTATTTTGCCCCCGTATTTGTATATAAGAGCCGGCACCCGGGTCGCCACCGTTCCTCGTAATTAGAATACCCGAAACTTTTGCAGACAAGCCATTTAAAACGCCTGTTTCACCGGACCTGGCAACACTATTTCCTTTGATGGTGGATACAGATGATGCAAATTTATCCCTCTCGCCTTTTAGGCCAAGGGCAGTTATTATAGTAGTTTCGAGTTGAACTATTTCTGCTGATAATTCTACATTTACAATTGTTCTGCCTCCAATAGTAACTTCAATTGTTGTCGCCCCGGTTAAAGAAAAAACCAGGATGGAAGCGTTAACAGGAACATTAATAAAATATTTCCCATCGTTATCTGCTGTTGTTGCAATGGATGTTCCCTTTACAATTACTGTTGCACCACCCACTTCGTTTATATTATTTTTGAAAGTAATGGTTCCGCTAACCGGGCGATTTTGCGCACATAATGTTGATAAGCTAAAAAGTAACGTAAAAAAGTGGAGTAGTTTTTTTTTATGCATAAAATGTAAATTTAAACAGATTGCTTTATTATCATTTTTATAACGTTTTATATCGTCAATAAGTTGGGAATTAAAATACTAAGCCATTTTGTTCTGACTCCCTATAAATTGGAACGCTTTTCAATTTTGATATCCTCTGACTTAGGTTTTTTTAGGCATCAGTGAACAAAATAGTTTCTTACGAAAAAATTTTGTTTGGATGGCCTTTATTTCCTTCGGCTGAACTATCGCTGACAAGTTGCTTCTCAGTAGAGCTAGTTTCCGTTTGATTCAACCCAATAAAGATATTACCTTGCTTTTGATTTCTACAAAAAATATTTTATCTATCTCAAAGCCTTGTTTAGACAAGTTCTTTTAAGGACTTTTATATTCCGTACCTGAATAAATTCTTTCGTAATTGTAGAAAATCAGCCATCTGTTGAGGGTGTCAAAACAATCTTCTTTCCCTTCAAATTCATAACGTCTGCAAATGCCTCTTTCCAGTACGCTATGATAGGAATCTATGTGTGCATTTTGCTATGTTGCAGGCTCTGGTAAACTCCTGTTGTATTTCAACAGAAAGAAAATAGTCTCTTACTAAAGTACTTTCAAATTGAGAACCGTTATCGCACATTACATATACTTTTTGTGGACACCTATAGATTTGGATTATATATTCAAAAAAGACTTTTACATCTTCTTTTTTTATACATTCCTGTGATAAATGCCCAAGAACCCATCGGCTGTACACATCAATAATACTAAGCAAAGGAACCATTTTACCTGTGCCGTGAATATACATGAACTTGATTATCAAACTTCCGGTATGAGAACGCTGTAGTTGGCTCTGGTACATAGATTTGTTACCCATTTCTTTGTAACCACTCTTTGCGTCTTTGACTGATATATTAACTTATGTACTTGCATCAACCTAAATACCTTCTTATGGTTGATATGATATCCTGATTCATTTTGTAAAAAATAGGTGACTTTTAAATAGCCATAGTCAACCAAAAAGTTAAATAATTTTGCTTTACCCATAATTAATATTTTTCTATTAATTTGGTTTTAACTTCTTTTTAAAAGTATATGTCACACCTACAGATGCATAATGGAACAATGTAAAGTTGTACACCTCATCGTTTTTTGCTCCTCCTTCAAGAATTCGATATCCCAAACGAAACAAGAATTGATCTGAGAATTTATAAGTTCCGGCAAGCAGCACATCTTCTGCCCGCCCTTGTGGTGCGGCCAATGCATCGCCTTCCAGAAGGATGCCAATTTTATCATTCATTTTCCAATTAAGCCGGAAATTAATGATGGGTACAAAGCCTGCATTTTTCTTTGAAGCTGCTAATCCCTGGCCACTGATCGCTATTTCTGCATCTCTTATTTTGGCTGTAAAACCTAAGCCAAATTCAATTTTCGCTTTTTTAACAATATCATATCGATATGTTATTCTGTAAGAATTAAACTGATAGCTCGCATGGAGAGCGGTGTTTGAAAGGAACGTTATCCCTTCAAAATTAATCTGCTTATTTGTAGATCCATTTGAATTCACCGTTAGAGGAGCATATAGAAGAGATATCGTATGCCTGGAATTTATTGTATATCCAGCTCTTATGCGAACAAAAGCATTTGGTTCGGGCTTTAAATCATTTTTCAAGGAAAATAAGGTTCCTGTATTACCTGGAATTCTCACGTTATTGTAACCTGTAAAAACAGCACCAGACTCTATATCAATAATGGCCTGAGCCTTTACGAATGATCTGCAACAAAAAAAAATTAGTGTAAATAATGTCGCTGATAATAGAAATCTACTTTTCATTATTGATAAATTTATTTGATCGTTTTTCGATTTTTATATTCATCTACGAATTACGTGCTTATTTAGAAACAGATTTTAAAGACTTTAAAGTGTCAAGTTGCCCCTTCCACATTGACTTATCGAATGGAAATCCATGAAGGAATATTACCGGAATACTTCCTTCGCCAACATCATTATATGAAATTGTAAGGTCATTGACTTTCGTCAGTAAATTTTTATAATTATTATGTAATTCCATTATCAGAATTTCATTATTGGTAAATTTTAAACTTTGTTTATCCGCCTGTTTTTAGCACGATTATACTCATATTCTTTCAGTAATACTACAAGCGAATCGTAATAGGATGTAAGGTTTTTAGCGGTTATTTCTGGATTTTCATGGTAGGGGATAGTGATAGGCATTTCTCATAAATATTCTAACAACTCAGGATGGTTTACTCTGATTTTATTGATTATTCCTAAAATCATTTCATTCAACATTAATATTGTTCTCATTTCAGTTATTTAAAATAGCATTATTATCAATATCTTGTATATCTATAAATTGACCAAGGGGTTTCAAATGTTTAACGCCGGCCTGTTTATTCAAAGAACTCTAATCAAAAAAATATTTTAACTTACAACTAAATCTTGTCATAAAGAGGACTTTTTAATTTATTTTATACCTTCATCTTAAGAATATTTCTACATTCTTCAGCACATTTCCTGCACGTTTCAGCGCATTTTTTACAACAGTCCACCTGGATGTGCTTCTCACATTCTTCTGCGCATGCATCGCAAATTTCGGCGCACTCCTGGTAAAGCGCACCAATCCATTTATTGCCCGAGCTCAACATATTGGCGGCGGCAAAGCAGATAATTGCACACTCATGGTTTAGTTGAATGCACCTTATGCGCTGACTTACTTCCGTGGAATGCAGGCATTCGAAGCCGCAGTTGTTGCTAGCTACGGCGCAGGCGAGACAGGCATCTATGCATTTTTTAAAATCGGGGTACTCCATTTTTTAAGAATTTGCAAATTGAAATAATTAAAATTCTATGAAGAAAGTTTGGTTTAAAAAGGATCTGATAATTCGCTGACGCGGATTAGTTTTTTATTAACAAATTCATCAATACCCAATTCAGATAGCTCCCTTCCGTAACCGGAGCGCTTGGTGCCGCCAAAAGGTAAATCGGCTTGCGTCCATGTTGGGTGATTGATGAAAACCATGCCAGAATCAATCTGATCCGCAACCCGTTTTCCTCTTTCAATGTCTTGTGTAAATACCGAACCACCCAAGCCATAAGGTGAATCATTCGCTAAATCGATTGCGGCCTGCTCATCTTTTACCCTGAAAAAGGTAGCCACAGGACCAAATATTTCTTCATAATAAATTGGATTACCCTTTTGCATATTGGTAATGATCGTTGGCTCAATAAAAGCACCTTCTCTTTTTAACCTTTTTCCTCCTAATAAAATTGTTGCACCGCCGTCAACCGCTTTTTTTACCTGCGTTGCTATTTGTTCCGCCGCTGCTTCACTACTCATCGGACCTAATTGTGTAGTAGCATCCATAGGGTCACCTACTATCAATTGCGAAAGCTTGGTTTTAAATTTTTCTAAAAAAATATCTGCCACGCTTTCAACTACAATAAATCTTTTAGATGCTACACAACATTGACCATTGTTATTTATCCTGCCTGTTACTGCCCATTCAACTGTTTTATCCATTTCTGCATCTTCCAGTACAATAAAGGCATCGCTTCCTCCTAGTTCTAATACAGACTTCTTTAAGTGCTTTCCTGCCTCAGAAGCTATGCTTGCGCCGGCCTCCTCACTACCCGTAAGCGAAACGCCTTTTATTCTTTTATCTGCAACCAGTGTAGATGCTCGTTTTCCGGATATCAACAGGTTGGTGTATAAACCAACTGGCGCTCCTGCTTCTTTAAATATTTCCTCAATGGCAATACCACATTGAGGTACAATGGAGGCATGTTTTACTAAAATTGTATTGCCTGTCATAATATTGGGTGCGGCAAAACGGGCTACCTGGTAAAAAGGAAAATTCCATGGTTCTACACCTAACAAAACTCCAATTGGTGAATGCCTGATGAGTGCATCACCATGCACCGGATGCAGTATTTTATCTGCCAAAAAGGTTTCCGCATTTTTGGCGTAGTAATCAAATATTTCAGCACTTAATTTTATTTCGCCATCAGCATGAGCTAATAATTTACCCATTTCCAAAGTTATCATCTTCGCTAACATATCTTTTTTTTCTCTTAACAAACCAGCAACCTTGTGCAGTATATCTGCTCTCGATTTGTAACTGGTCTTTTTCCAGCTTTCATAAGCGCTTGTTGCATTTTCTACTGCTGCATTAACCTGCTCATCTGTCATTTCAGTAAAAGATTCAATCACTTTATTTGTTGTGGGATTAATCGTTTGCATGGGCATTTTAATATTATTTGTTTGAATGAAATGAAAGTAAAAATTATTGAATATAAAATATTTTGCGAGGACCTGAACTTATTTCAGAAATGTTTATAAAAAATGTATTATGCGAATACCTG
>JBBQXO010000156.1:0-11676 GCA_038209595.1 Chitinophagales bacterium | reverse complement strand
TTAAATACAACGATAGTTTTGTAGATAAGGAAGATAGCTATAGGCATAGCAAATGGCTTAGCTTTATGAACAAACGGCTGGTAATTGCAAAGAGATTATTAAGCGATAAAGGAGTTATTTTTATTAGTATTGATGATAATGTAGTCTATAATCTAAGAAAGGTATGTGATGAAGTTTTTGGAGAAGGGGATTTTATCAACACAAATGTTTGGGAAAAAAGATACAGTCCTCAAAATGCAGTGCATGGTTTTCAGTAGCACATGATTTCATTTTAGCATATGCCAAAATGAAAGAAATGTGGCAGCCAAATCTCTTGGAGCGATCAGATGAAATGAATGCACGATACAGGAATCTTGATAATGATTCGCGGGGAGATTAGAAACCAACAGATGCAACAGCTCAGGCAGGCATGGGACAGCCTCGCAATTTTATGAATTACGCGCACCAAATGGACAAACATTTATAGCACCCAAAGGGCGTTGTTGGGTTTATACTAAGGAAAGGATGCAAGAAATGATTGTTGATAACCGAGTTTGGTAGGAAGCGAAGGGAAGATCGCTCCTGCTATTAAACGATTTTTAACTGATGTAAAACAAGGCGTAGCTAGTCAAACAATTTGGAAGTATGAAGATGTAGGACACAATCAAGAAGGTAAAAAAAAATAAAGATTCTATTTCCAGAAGCTGTTCCATTTGATACACCGAAACCAACCCGTTTAATCAGTAGGATGCTAAAATTATGCACTCGTAATGACGGTAATGATATAATTCTCGACTTCTTCTCAGGTTCTTCTATATCAGCTCGTGCCGTATTGCAACTTAATGCAGAAGACGATGGAAATAGAAAATTCATCATGGTGCAATTATCAGAAGCCAACGACGATAAAAGCGAAACATACGAAGCATGGTATAAAAACATTTGCGAAACAGGTAAAGAGCGCATACGCCGTGCAGGCAAAGCAATTGTCAATGACCAATTGACAATGATCAATACTAAGAAGCTTGCGTCATAGAAAATGGTTAATGCTCAATTGGTTGTTGTAAATGGGGAGTATGTTTTTCCAGAAAATGTAATGGTGGATGATAAGGCCGAAAGCCTGCTTGCGGAAATTAACCAATTACAATTAACGATTGACCATTTAGACACCCGCTTCCGGGTATATCGCCTTGACGAAAGCAATATGCAGGATGTGTATTACCGCCCACAGGATTACAAGCAAACTGCCCTCGACCTTTTTGCCGATAATGTAAAGCCCGATAGAACCTCCGATAATTTACCCGCTCAGGTAATGCTTGATTGGCGACTGCCGCTGAGCCTTAAAAGTGAGCCAGTAACCATTGCGGGTAAGCTGTTGTTCAGGGTAGCGGAAAATTCACTATATGCCTGCTTCGATAGCGGTATTGTTAAAGATTTTGCAAAAGCCATTGCAAAAGATCAGCCTTTACGCATTTTTTTCCGCGATAGCGGCATTAAAGATGATACCGCCAAAACCAATGTAAAACAGTTATTGAAGCAATTAAGCCATGAAACAGAAATGAAATTAGTATAATTAAATACTAAACATCTTTGTAAATACCAAGTCTATAGCTACCTTTACAGCAATAATACCTGCCACGCTTCTCGTCAGATCAGCGCACCTGGGCAGGTTTTCGCTTTATAGGGGGTTGTCTGTTTTATATCCTACAACCCGATAATCCTATGAAATACAATAAGTTACCTATTTCCACCGCTGACCAAATTGCCATGCTCCAAGCCAGGGGCCTGCTAATTACAGACAATAAAAAGGCAGAATCCTACCTGTCTAATATCTCCTATTACCGCCTACGGGCCTACACTTTTCCATTTCAGGATAATACCGACCCTAAACATCCTTTTACCAAAAAGATAAGCTTCGATGATATTATCAACCTCTATGTTTTCGACCGTCAGTTCAGGCTCTTTGTGTTAGATGAATTGGAAAAAATTGAAATTTCCATGCGTACCCAGGTTATTTATCACTGGGCAATGGAGCATGGCAGTCATTGGCATTTAAATAAAGCACTGTTTCGAAATAGCAAGCAGTATGATAAGGATTTTGAAAGGCTTCGTCAGGAAGTGGACCGAAGTTTGGAAACCTTTATTGACCATTACAAAACCAAATACACCCAACCAGTTGATCCCCCCTGCTGGATGAGCCTTGAAGTAAGCAGTTTTGGTCATTTGTCACTTTTTTTCAGGAACCTAAAAATGGGAAAGCAGAAAAAAGCCGTAACTAAATATTATGGCTTGTATGATGTAGCCATTTTAGAAAATTGGATGCATTCTTTTAGCAACATCAGGAATGTTTGCGCCCACCATAGCCGTTTGTGGAATCGAAGATTGACAGCCCACATTATGCTGCCAAAGCGTCCTTTAAACTCTTTTATTAAAAATCAGGAGGTTTTAGCTTATAAAATTTATCCAGCACTTTGTTGCATGAAGTATGTACTCGATATCATAAGCCCAAGCCATTCTTTCACCAAAAGGTTGAAAGAATTAATGGTAAAATGTCCTTTAGCACAGGAAAAGGAAATGGGCTTTCCAGCCAATTGGAAACAAGAATTTTTTTGGAATTAATAGAAACTACAATTTAAAGAACAAGACTTTCAGGTGCAGGCTGTAAAAGCTGTTCACCGGGTTCTTTTTTCAAAATGAGTTGTCAGCAAATGTCAAGCAACAGCGCCAATTCGTTAAACCACCATTCTGTTTCGTCGGGGATATCATTGAAGCTTTTTTGAAGGTAAGGCGAAGGGTGCGTAATAAGCACCGTTCAATGATTTTTTATAAAAGGCCTCCACTTCCTGTTGCAAACTTTGTGCATGCACGATGCTGCGTTGGTATTCATAAATCAAATCACCAAATAAATCCTATACAGCTTTGCCATGGCTAAACTGGTAAGTGTCGGAAATAATTTTTACGAGAGCTGGGTTGGGAATTTACCTTTCTGGATCTACTATTAAGCAAGGGGGATTAATCTTAATCCCTGTTTTAATTGATTGGGAATCTCCCTCGTTCGGTGTCGTAAACCGTCCTGCCTGTTTTTAATCGTCCTACTTTTTGTATTTCGTCATTCCCCGTCATAAGCCGTCATTCCCCATCCTAAGTCGTAATTCCCATCCTAAGTCGTCATTACCCATCCTAAGCCGTCATTCCGACGATAGGAGGAATCTCCTTTCGCTCAACGGAAAAGCTAAAAAAGCTTTAGTCAAGGGAGGATTTAAATCAGTGCCGGATTCCCCTCGTTCGGTATCGCAAGCCGTCCTGCCTTTTGTTGATTGTCCTAGCTTTTTGTACACCGCCATTGCCTATCATAAGTCGTCATCGCCTCTTGTATGGCGCCATTCCCCATCCTAAGTCGTCATTCCGACGATAGGAGGAATCTGCTTTCGCTCAAGGGAAAATCTAAAGAAGCTATCATCAAAGGAGGATTTTATTCAGTGCCGAATTTCACTCGTTTGGTTTCGCAAACCGTCCTGCCTTTTATAAGTCGTCAGTAACTCTTGTAGGCCGTCATCACCTCTCGCTATTCGTCATTGCCTATCATAAGTCGACATTCCCTTCCTAAGTCGTAATTCCCTATCCTATGTCGTCATTCCGACGATAGGAGGAATCTCCTTTCGCTCAAAGGAAAAGCTAAAGAAGCTATCGACAGTGGAGGATTTTATTCAGTGCCGGATTCCCCTCGTTCGGTATTGCAAGCCGTCTTGCCTTTTGTTAGTCATCCTGCCTTTTGTATTTCGTCATTCCCATCCTAAGCCGTCATTCCGACGATAGGAGGAATCTCCCTTCGCTCAACGGAAAATCTAAAGAAGCTATCATGAAGGGAGGGTTTAAATTAGTGCCGGATTTCCCTCGTTTGGTTTCGCAAACCTGCTTGCCTTTTGTTAGTCATCCTGCCTTTTGTATTTCGTCATTGCCCATCCTAAGCCGTCATTCCCTATCCTAAGCCGTCATTCCCTATCATTAGTCGCCATTGCCCATCCTAAGTCGTCATTCCGACGATAGGAGGAATCTGCTTTCGCTCAACGGAAAATCTAAAGAAGCTATCGACAAGGGAGGTTTTTATTCAGTGCCGGATTCCCCTCGTTCGGTATCTCAAGCCGTCCTGCCTTTTGTAAGTCATCCTGCCTTTTGTATTTCGTCATTACCCATCCTAAGCCGTCATTCCGACGATAGGAGGAATCTCCTTTCGCCTAAGGGAAAAGCGAAAAAAGCTTTCATTAAGGAAGGATTTTATTCAGTGCCCGATTTCCCTCGTTCGGTTTAGCAAACCGTCCTGCCTTTTATAAGTCGTCAGTAACTCTTGTAGGCCGTCATCACCTCTCGCTAGTCGCCATTGCCCATCCTAAGTCGTAATTCCCATCCTAAGTCGTCATTCCGACGATAGGAGGAATCTGCTCTCGCTCAACGGAAAATCTACAGAAGCTATCATCAAGGGAGGGTTTAAATCAGTGCCGAATTTCCCTCTTTCACTTTCGCACACCGTCCTGCCTTTTGTAAGTCGTCATTAACTCTTGTAGGCCGTCATCACCTCTCGCTAGTCGTCATTGCCCATCCTAAGTCGTAATTCCCTATCCTAAGCCGTCATTCCGACGATAGGAGGAATCTCCTTTCGCTCAAAGGAAAATCTAAAGAAGCTATCGTCAAAGGAGGATTTTATTCAGTGCCGATTTCCCATGTTCGGTATCGCAAGCCGTCCTGCCTTTAGTAAGTCGTTATGGCCTGATGTAAGTCGTCCTGCCATTCGCTATTCGTCATGGTCTCTTGTATGTCGTCATTCCCTATCCTAAGTCGTCATTCCGACGATAGGAGGAATCTCCTTTCAGCTAAGGAAAAGCCGCTGATATGGATAATGAAAAGAATAATGCACTTTAGGAAACTTAGGATTTTTAGGAAACTTGGGATATTTATCCCTTAATTCCCCAACTTCCTAAAAATCCGAAAAAGATGTAAAACAAGAATAACCCTAAGCCTTCCAATAGTGGCCGATTAGCATATCATCATAGATAAATCCATTTCCACTAAAAATTATTATATCATTCTGCTTCCAATTCAATTCATAATGCCCTTCACTTTTTCCTGCTATAATGGATAATTCAGCCTCATGTTTTACTCCTGCTTCTTCCCAATTAGTATGGTACTTCCCCAAAAGTGGCTTTTCCTCCTTTGCCGATGGTTTTGCAGTTTCGGGCTCCAATATTGGTCTTACTTTATTGGCATACTTGCCAGTCAAGGTCCCATCGGGTAATATCTCGAAGTAAAAATGTCCAAAAATGTCCATATATGTATAGTTTAAATGCTAAATTACTAGTTTTTCGCAATATATCCGTTTTCCTCCCTATTGCGTATAAATACCTGCCTTTCTTTTCCTTTTCCTGCTTTTTTTTAATTGGCTGGCAATTTATAAAAGAATGGCTAGATGATTTTTTTACGTTATGGATACAAAATCGAAAAACATGCCCGAGACGAACGACAGTAAGTTAGACATGCAATCTCCCGACCTCGTGAACCAAAACCTGTAAGAATTGGCCGAACTTCTCCCCCATTACATAACCGAAGACCCAATGGTAAATCTGTTGACTTTGACCTTCTAAAGCAGGAGATTAGCCACGCCCTAGTTGAAGGCACCAAGGAACGATACCGCCTTGAGTGGCCGGGTAAATGAGAAGCCATTGTAACCGCCAACCTGCCCACCACTAAAACCCTGCGCCCGATGCGTGAAGACTCAGTAGATTTTGACAATACCAAAAACCATTACATAAATGGTGATAACCTTGAAGTGCTGAAATTGCTGATAGCGTCCCACCACTTTTATCATTTTATCATCATCATTTGTGCTCCATACAGTAAAACTGCGGATGATGCCTAGCAGGTTTTCCGGTTTTAGCATGCCATTTATCAGGCGCTGCTGATCGTTGGGGGTGGTTCGTTGTTCAGGTATAAGTTCTTCATCGTCGCTGTTTTCTTTATCAGTAAAATAGCTTTGCTGCGGCTTGCAATAATTGACCAGTTCTTCCAATGTGGCGGGGTAGGGGTCGGTCAAGCGGTAAAAATGTTTTTCGATGGAAGTGGTAAGCGTACCAAACTTGTCGCGGGTGCGGCAGCTACCTACTATAAACTGGTTGTAGGTAAACAGCAGTTTGCTGCCTTCGCGGCTATAGTCGCGCTGTACAGCATAGCGCATCATCTGGTCAATGGCTTCGGGGATAGGGTCTCTGGTACGGGGGCTTTTACATGCTATTACCACCACAGGTATGCCGTTGATAAAGCAAACGATATCGGGGTAAAAATGCCGGTCTGTACCGGGTATGCGAAACTTCATTTGCGAAACCGCAGTATAGCATTGTTTTCCGGCTGGTCAAAATCTATAAATTGTACTTCTTCGCCCGGGTCACCTTTTACCCGCACTTTGGTGCCTTTTCGCAACAGTTCCAGAATGGCTTTATTGTTTTTGTACAGGTTGTCACCTTCAAAAGCCGTAAGGTCAGTTATTGCTTCAAACAATTGTTCCTCGTTTATCCAGGGGTTTATGCGGCGCAGTGTGGCCTCGAGTTGGTGCCGCATGATTACCTGATCAAAAGTTTCGCGCTGTGTTTCGTCAGGCGTTTGCTCGCTGCCCAAGGCCAACCGAAGCACCTGCCATTTCATTCCGGGAATTGCTTCCAACTGATGCAGAAAGGGTTCTTCTACATGGTTTTTTTCATCGAGTTGTAAAAAATTTGCCGGTGTTGCCATGATGGGGTAATTGGTCGTAAAAAATCAAATTTCCTTATTTCTAATTAGCAGACGATATTCCGGAAAACTGCCTGACGGAATTTCGTAATTTAACCGATGGATTGCTATTCGCATTTAAGCCGGATGGTTTGTCCAGATTATTTTCTTCCGTCAATTGGGACTTTATAAAATCTATCGGCCATGGCCGATAGATTGGCCAATAGAACAAACGAAATTGCTCCCGTTTTTGATGAGTTATTGACCATGGCCGATAAAATGGCCAATATAAGCGTCAAAAGTTGATATGAAGTAGCAATTTTATCGGACATATACGATATCGTGTTCGATAACGCTAATAAGAAATTACCGCTTCTTATTTTCTTACACCCAAAACCGACGACTTGCAATTCCATATACCTAATAATTTATAAAATCCAGGGCATCAGTGCCTTTGCAGTAGCATTATCCGCACTAACCAATAATATTTTTGAAAGTTTGTAAATGGCTTTATACGGTTGCAAAAAACGCTGTACTTCGTTTTGTAAAATGTTCAACTCCAAATCCTGACCAGGCTTAATTTTTACCAGAAAGACCAAATTAATTTCTTTTGCATCCAACGAATCCGGCACAATACAAGTTTGGGTGCCTGCTCTATTGCAAAAGAGCATTGCCAGGGTATGCTTAGCCTTATTAATGAATTCATTCTTAAATTCTTCCACTTTATTAGTGTCAGTTATCAAATCGGTAGCTTGATGCTTTGGATTAGCCGTGTCATAAAAAGCTTTTAATTCAACAAACCATAATGCAGCATTAGGGGCATCCAACCAGGCAACATCTATTTCTTTTACCCCAAGCCCTTTCAGGGAATTATAGGCGGTGCAACCTTCGAACTGAAAAAAGTTAGCATCCGGAAAATGGACACCAACACCATTTTCAATTAAGGGCATAGTTACGGTGGAGGCCATCAGGTAAACTGCATTTTAAGTTCATCATTCATCATTTCAAGCGATTCGGTAATGATGTCATTTTCGGGTAAAATACCATCCTTTAACTCCGTAGTATCGCAGGAGATTCCATTTTCACCTCGTTGCAGGTTCAGGCAAAGTACTTTTACATCATCTTTTAAGCTACTGATTGCCAATTGCTTAATTACAAAATAGCTATGGGTAGCCATAAATACCTGAATGCCTGCTTTGGCCATTAATAGCACCATATCCATCAGCGAACGGATGGCTTCGGGATGAAGGGTAGTTTCCGGTTCATCGAAAAACAAAACAGTATGGGCATTCAACTGCCTGTTTCGGATAAGCGTGGTAAGAATGCCTATTTTTTTGATGCCTTCTGCTGTAAGCGCCATGGAAAACTCGGTATTTCCCTTCCGGAAAACAAAATCATCATCATTCACCTGCTCTATTTTTCCTTCAAAAAGATCTTCCAAATGCCTGTTTACAGATTTTAACTCATCAGTAAAATTTCCTTTTTGGGTTGGAAAAACCAAGGCCCTTATCAGGTCTAGATAGGTATCGTCGAAACCCGGAATTTGGTTAAACTCTCTGGTTGTACGTATAGCTTTTAACGGTGTCAGCACTTCTTTTGCTGGTATAAAAAGACAGCGGAAGTGCTCCGAAATGGGTTTGATGGCATCCTGACAATCCACAATCGTATTGGTTGTGCTTTCCCCAAAAGTGAAATGAAGCCGGTCATTATAGTTTAGGCCCGGATGCTGAAAACTTATATTCACAGACATTTTTTCCTTTTGCCCTTTGGTTACAAGTTCTCCTATGCCTCGTTTTCCGGGCTGAAAAGTGTCAAATATCTTTTCAGCAAGCAATTTTTTCAATAACACATCCTCATTTTGAAGCCTTCTGCTGTAACCGTCAATGGTTTTACTGATGGCATACAGTAATTTTAATAGGCCGGTTTTCCCGCTATCATTCTTACCCATTATTACGTTAATAGGCGCTAACTCTTTGATATTAAGTTGCTTATATCCTATAAAATTCTTTATTAAAATGGACTGAATCATGCTTATTACTTTGTTTACAAATATATTTATTGTTTGCTTACGCTATACTTTTTGATTTTTCTACACAACAAATTCCATCAATTCGTCTTTGCAATTCTTCTTACCAATTTTTATTGATTTTGCTCCTATGGAGTATCTATGAAGGTTTTCCTAATATCAAATATCGTTTCAGTCTCTCCACTTAATTCTTTATAAACTCATTCAACTTAAGATAAAAATTTTCCCATGTGTTTGCGCCGGCGTTTGCTCGCTGCCCATGGCTAATTGAAGTACCTGCCATTTTATGCCGCGCATTGCCTCCAATTGATGCAGAAAGGGTTCTTCTACATGGTTTTTTTCATCGAGTTGTAAAAAATTGTTAGCGTTTGCCATGGTTTGGTGGTTGGTAATAATTATTATAATCTGTTTTTATCATTAACGGTATTGCTTTTTTATCGAACATGGCCGATAATCTGTCTGATAATTTTAGCCAGGGTCTGGCACTTTCTACATTTTTATCGGACATGGGCGATACATTGTCCGATAACTTTATCCATAATAGTGTACTTTCTACATTTCTATCAAAAATGGCCGATAGAATGATTAAATACCAGGCTATTTTGGGTTTTTATCGTCGGTGGGCGACTGAATGGTCGATTTATCGCACCGAAATCACTCATTTTTCACTTAGTTATCGGACATGTCCGATAACCTGTCCGTTAAAAGCAATGAATATGGATCTTTTTTATGCTTTTTATCGGACAAATTCGCTGACTAATCCAAAAATATCGCCCATTTTCGCATTATTATCGGACATGTCCGATAACGTGTCCGATAATTGAAAAAAAATTCCCCGCCATCATTCTCGCCATTAAACAGTAAAAAGGGCTTTCATTTATATACTATCCAAACCTCTGAAAATGTCTAAGGGATAAAATATTTTGTACCTCTTTTCTCACCTTCTCTGTTCAAATTGCGGATATCAACCATTTCATTCAATTTCCTGGAAGCTTTTTTAGATGAACCGCCAAAACGGTTTACAAAATCACTCACCGAAATTTTTCCCAATTCCTGAACCAAAAGCCGAATATCTTCAAATGTTGGCTCCACCCTGTTTGCCACTTTTCTGAACAACCTCACAACCAAATAAGGCGTATCAAATTCAATTTCAGGTTTTTGCTCCGCTGTTCGACTTGCATATTCCATTAATTCTTCCATACCAAGATTGCGCTTTTCTATAAATTTCATTTCATAAAATACGCTGGCAATTTTTGGATTAACACTTATAGTAGGCGCTGTAAAGTCTTGCAACCTTTCAAGAGCAACCTGTTGTGCACCCGGACTTTCAACCACCACTTTTAAATCGTCAATCTTTACATTGATATTAATTTCCTGAATTTTGTAATCCCTATGTACTATCGCATTAATGATAACCTCCCTTAAAACTTCGAAATAAATATCTTTCTGCCGGGTATGCGCCATTGTTGATCTGTCAATAGCTGATGGAAAAATACTTTTCAGGTAAACTTCAATTTTTTGCAGCATTAAAACTAACGGCCCCGAAAAATCGGTTGGGATTACTTCGCCACCCTTCCGAAGGGTGAATTTTACCAGTGATTGCGGATAGGGCACCTGTGGTTGTTTACCAAATAATAACAAACCTATGCCAGTAGGATGAATAGACTCCGACTTATCTGCCTTTTTGATAATGCCCCATTTAAGCATGATGCTTTTGAACTCTTTGGAGTCTATCTGATAACCAATCTGCAATTTTTCCCTGAACATCTCAAGGGCATCGGTAGAAAAATCCTTAAAATCAAATTGTACCAATAATCGATCCAAAGGATTGATTGATTGCTCCAATGCATCCAATTCTACCTGTTTAGCCCTCTCACGGGCTTCTTCCAGAAATTGCGCATTAGCTTCGTTAATTTCATGCTGAAGGTCCTGATCAAAAAATTCAATCTCAATACGCTTGTTACGTAGGTAAGCCATTCCATTTCCTTTTACCGATGGATCAGGATCCTCTATACCCAAATAAACTTTTTTCAAACGAGCATTTACAATCCGCTCAGCACACCCTAGTTTGGTATGACTCCTGGCGCCTGGCGCACAGGGTTCCAACGTTGCAAATATTACATAGCCACCAAGGTTGTCTGTACGATGCTTACGCTCCAATACCGTAAACTCAACATGGTCTCCCTGCCTTAGTTCGCCCCGGTGAGCAACATCAACCAAGGTTCCATCCTCTTTGGCAAGCACTGCACCCACTAAAGGATCGGTTCGGTCAGTATGTTTCGGAATGGACTTACGCATTTCCTCTACCGCCAGTTCCATCAACTCCCGTGGGTTGTACTTGTTGCCAATTGTAAAAGTTTTCAATGCCATTTTGTATTGTTTTAATCATTCATCAACCATATTGCCGAATCCGGCAATATGGTTGATAGATTTCATAGTCAAAAAATTTCCAACTCTTAAATTAAGGCAAGGGATTGCAATAAATCCAATAAATGCCGTGCCTTAGCCTGATTTGCTATGTCTTGATTTGCCTTGCCAATCATTTGATAGGTTGAACTCCAGATGTATTGAAAGCCCTTTTGGTTACAAAGGTCTTCAACAGCATAAACAGTCTCCCATTTGGTTCTGGTTGTACATAAAATAATGTCAACGTTAAAGTTGTCAGCTAAGTCAAAAAGTCTTTCCTGAAGTTTTGAATTAGGATCACCCTGGCTTTCAATTGCAATTCTTATACCATTAATTTCAACTACCAGCCTAAAATCCCATTCAGAAGGAACAAATGCAGGAATTGGTAATATAGGTATTAAGTTTGGATATGTGGTTAACATTAAGCTGGCAAACTCCCGTAATGTTTCGGTTTTCTTCTTATCAGATGAATTTTTGATGGCTACAATTGTTTTAATGGATGATGCTTTTATGCG
>JBBQXO010000155.1:0-11815 GCA_038209595.1 Chitinophagales bacterium | reverse complement strand
ACCATCACTTTCAGCATCTGGGTTCCAGAGGTTTATCCATTTGCCGCTACGCTCAAGGTATTTTTTGTAATCATCCATTTTACCCAATCCCTTAGCCATTTGCGCAGCGCAAAAATCATTATATGCATACTCCAGCGTAACCGAATTACTCATTTTACCGGCAGGTATCCAACCCAATTCTTTATACATAGCACTGCTATCAGGGCCCTTATTGTAACTTATGCCATTCCGGCCACTGTCCGCATGATACTTAATTACTTTATAGGCTTCATTCCAGTCCACACCTTTTACGCCTTTTACATAAGCATCTACGATAATATTATCTACATCATTCCCCCCTTGCTCTACGTTCATTTCTCTTCCGGCTACATAAGCATCCTTTACATGACCGGTTTTTTTATGCCTTTCAATAAACGATTGTATAGTTCCACTTACCATTTCAGGATCCGTCAGCACTTTTAGAGGATAAAGCGTGCGCCAGGTATCCCATACCGCCAAATGATCGTCCCAAACGGGTACATCCATATCAAACCATTTGCTATCATTGGTTTTGTCCCGTGGCATTACTGATGCATGGTAGGCAGCGGTGTAAAACAGCACTTTTTCAGTCTCTGTACCACCAGTCACCACTATTTTGCTCAAATTTTTATTCCAGGCATCAATAGCAACGTTTTTAACTTTTGCATAATTCCAATCTGGTATTTCATTATCAAGCCAGTAAGTCGCCTGATCTACACTTTTCAAAGAGATACCAACCTTTAAAAAAACAACTTCATCTTTTGTGGTTTTATATTGAACATAAGCTCCTATCCTATCATTTTTTTGTTTCCATTTTTCCGATAATTGATTTGTATTAACAGCATCATTAATCCAGGTACCTTTACTTATTGGATTCTTGCTCAAACGTATTACAAAATAAACATTGTAAGGGCCATCAGAAAAGCCTCCGGTGTAGGTGCCAAATCCTTTTAATTCTTGACCGTCATTGCTGGTAAAAGTTACACTACCATTTTCAAACCTGCTATTGGCACCACGCATGGCGGTAGCTATATCCGTAATATTATGTGCTACATCCAGCATAATAATACCACTATCGGTTTCAGGAAAAGTAAACTTGTAGATAGCTGAATGTTCCGAAGGGGTAACTTCAGTTCTTATTCCATAGCGCTTTAGGGTAACCCTGTATTCATAAGGTTTCGCGGTTTCGTTTTCTGCTTCGGAATCATGCGCTTCGGCAGCGGTAGCAAGCCCGGTTTGAGGAGATAAAAATACCTGCCCATATTTGCCCCAGCCTGTACCGCTTACATGCAACTGAGCAAAACCCCGAATAGGATTACCCATTATGTAACCATCCATATCGTAATTGACTCTTCCGGGATTGGTATGCGGGCTTGGGTTAATGGAAGCATTGGGTAATTGAGGCCCTAATACGGCACTTGTATTTTGATCACGAACTCCAATAAAATTATCTACATAATTTACCAGGCCCACTTTTTGATTCGTTTCTTGCTTATCTTTTTGAGCGATACAGGAACTAAGTATTGCAACATAAATCAGCCCAAAAATTAAATATTTATATTTATTACCTTTTTTAGCAATTGTTTTTATGTCCATATGGTTATTTATTAAATATTTTCCTTAATGCACTAAAATTCTTTCGCTTGTCTCGGTTTTATTATCAAATACTCTTATGATGTAAATTCCCGCACTCAATCCACCTACCGGTATTTGAAGAACCTGTCCCACTACCGCCCAAGGATATGTACTTGATCTAATACGCTTATTAGATATGTCTGTCAACATAACATTTAACCGATTGGTATTTTCATGTATTTGAAGATTTACTGTATTTGATGTACCAATACTGGAAAATATTGTCCAAGCTGTATTTTCATGTCCTTTATCCATCATTATTTTATTTTTTCAAGCTTAATAGCAAAACCACCACCATTGGCCATGTCTATTTTTAGTGAAGTACTGCTGTTTAAACTTTTTTCTTCTTTTTTATAATCATTTCCTATTCTATTGGCATTTATACCATCCGTAAAAATAGTTGCCCTATAATTTCCCGTTCCTAAAAAATCAAACTTTAATTCAACGGATTTAGCCGTCCAGTTATTCAGTCCGGCTACATGCCAGGTAGTTCCCTTTCTCCTTGCTATCAAAGCATGATCGCCAATTTTTCCTCCCAGTGGTATTGTTTCATCCCATACACTTGGCATAGCTGAGAGGTATTCCAGTATCACCGGCTCCGCTTCATAAGCAGTTGGGGCGTCTGCCAGCATTTGAAAAGGACCATAATACATGGTAAACATAGCCAACTGATTGCATCTTGTACCCATCGTCATAGGCCTGTAAAAACTCATTTTATAATCAGCCTTATTGGCATTGTACATACCACCGGGTGTATAATCCATGGGGCCTGCAAGCATTCGGGTAAAGGGCACAATAGTAGCCTGCGTCAATATATCTACCGTAGAAAATTTACTCCATTCCAGTCCTTGAACCGCTTCGTAGTTAAGAATGTTAGGATAAGTACGTTCTAACCCGGTAGGTTTATAAGCTGCATGAAAATCAACTATCATTTTTCGCTTGGCAGCTTCTTTTGCAAGACGCTCATAAAAATTAACTACCGTTTGGTCATCCCGGTTCATAAAATCAACCTTAACCCCTTTTACACCCCACTTTTCAAACTGATCGAGGGCTTCAGGCATTTGCCTGTCGAGGGTATGCCACACGCACCATAAAATTATTCCAACTCCTTTTTCCTTGGCGTAATTAAACAAGTATGGCATATCAAGGGTGCCTGATAGTGCAGTACTTCCGTCTGTTACAACCGAACCATCGTTTACTTTTAACAGGTCAAACTGATCGCTCCATCCTTCATCCATCATGATGTATTCCAAATGATTTTTCGCAGCAAAATCAATAAAATACTTATAGGTTTCTGTATTAAAACCCGATTTGAAATCCACACCAGTCAGGTTATTGGCATTCCACCAATCCCAGGCAACCTTACCCGGTTTTACCCAGGATACATCTCCCAGCCTATTTTCGCTTGCAAGCAGGTACACAAGATTATTGTAGAGCAAATCCCTTTCCTTTTCCGCTACTACCATTAACCTCCACGGAAAGTTTCGTGTACCATCGGTTTCAGCAATATAATCAGCCAGCTCATAAGGCACTTTATTGAAATTATTCTGCCCCCCAACACTATCTTTTAAAATATATTTTGGGGCAATACCTTGTAATGCATTGTCCTCATTATAAATAAAATAATGCCCCGGATAGTCCAATAAATCAGCTTCGGTAATTGCCACCTGTATCCCATTGCTTTCTGCCACCAAAGGCATAGAAGCCATGCGCTTTGGATTTAGAGTAGATATTTTCTGTTGAAGAAATTCAGCTTCGTAACTAAAAGCAAAAGAAGGCGTAGTTTGAAGCCAGCCTTTTATATCTTCAGCAAACTGGTAATGAATCTTTTCTTCCTTTACTTTAATTTTTCCGGGAATGGTTGTTGCAAACCTGTAAGCCACCCCATTGTTGTATGCCCGAAAAACGAGTTGATAATTATTGCTAAATTGCAATGTCAATTCATTGAAATCATCGTTGTACACCGAAGCCCTGCCATAAAGTGGGACGACATTTTCATTTACACTACGCTTCGATGTTTTTGGAATTTTATTATTGACAGCAAGGGTAGTGCCATTTAGCAAAGACAAAGAAATTTTACTAGGCAACAGAACCGCAGTATTGTTATACTTAACGCTGTAGGTCACATCTGGAATGGCATTAATTTCAACACTTATTTTGTTATCGGGCGATGATAACTGATAGGTTTGGCTCTGGGCGGTTGATACCAAAAAAAGCATTACCCATACAGCAGGCAATGCAAAATACTTAGCTACAAAATTTAATAAACTATAAAATTTTTGCATATTGAATTATTTTAAACTCTTTTTCATATTGGATATAATACACTTCTTTACCATTTTCTAACCCATTAAATATTATGTAATTTATTCCCTTATCCCTCTTGATCTCTTTTAAAATTTGAAAATTCTTATGGCTACCGATTTATGTATATTCAATGGTAGCACTTTTGCGTAAAGTAAAGTTGCCTTATTTGACTATTTATGAGGTAAGATTTTCCATAATTCATTTATACTCCTAAGTATTTCATTATTTAAGTTGAATGAGTACTGGCTTTGCGTCTTTTGAAAGTTCATAGGAGGCAGTAGTACTATTACCATCTTTGGTCACCTTCACTTCGTATTTCCCAAGATGCCCGTTACTTTCCACTTTACCCTCTCTATTTGTGGTGGAAGTAATATTGGTTTTCCACTTATTGTTTACCCATTCACGCCAGATAGCAGCATTAGGTTTAGGCGACCAATCAGCACGAAACATAGCAGCATCAGGCTTCCAATGTTTACTTTGCCAAAATCCCCAAATGGTAAAACCTGAAACTATAGGATGACTATAACAGGCAATTAAAAAATCTCTTGTATAATCCGCCTGCAAATCTTCATCAATCATATTGATATCGAATTCAGTTATCTGAACAGGCAATGCCATTTCTTTAAACATATTAAGGTCAGAAATTACCTGCTCCGGGTTGCGTGGTTGCCTACCTACATGCCCCTGTATGCCAATAGCATCAATGGGTGCTCCTTTGTTTCGTAACATTGCAATCGTATCCAGATAAGATTTTATATTCCTTGGACTTGCAATGCTGTTGAGCATGCTGTATTCATTAATAAATAGTTGTGCATCAGGATCAAGTTCTTTAGCCAATTGAAACCAGCGAACCGTTTCATTGGCAGGTAAATATTTCAGGAAATCTCTTTCATGCAATAGTTCATTGATTACATCCCAGGCAATAACACGCCCTTTGGTATAAGCCATTTTGGTACGTATATCTTCTTCAATAATCTTTCTAAATGCTGCCGTGTCTTTTTCAGCAGTTTCTTTTGCTATGCGGGGTGAGAATTTAAACCCCGGCCAAACAAGGTTATGTCCACGCTGACGAAAGCCATTTTGCTCCAACCACTCAAAGGCCTTTTTGGTTTCCGCCTGTCTTTCGGGCCCGGCACTCCATCTTGGCCATTTAAAGCCGTTTTCAATTACTGCTGTATTGAAAAATTCTTTAAAAATGCGTTTATAATCTTTTGAATCCGGTGAATCATTTGCCAAGGTGGCTTCATTGGCCGATGTGCCCCATATAAATGCAGACTCAACCATTTTCACTTCTACTTTTGCACCTGCAACAGGTTTACCATGTGCATCTACTACATTTATCTGTATTGGTGCAGTTCTGATAGAATCTATTCGCTTTAATGCTTCATTTCTCCAGGATGCATTTGCTTCCCGCCCCTTGTAAGTAAAACGCGTAACCGGCATTTGGGCAAGGGTTGCCTTATTTTCAAAATTCCAAAGTTGTAGGTTGGTTATTTCTACTTTTTGCGCAAGTGCTGCATAAGAAAAACATACAGCGGCTTCACCCACTTCCATATCACGGGCTGCCACAAATGAGATATCCATATTTTTCCATTCGGGCCCTGCACTTAAATCGGTTATGACACTTTTATCGTTTGGTGCATTGGCTTGTTGTACATAAAAATAAACGACCGCCTCGCCTGATTCTTGCTTTGCATAAATAGAACGTATAGAAAATCGGGCTAACAATACATCGCCCTTTTTAATAGGCGCAGCAGGTATCCAGCTATTTTGAATGGCATAATGGCTTTTTGCTACCGTAAATATTTCGGCTATAAATAAGGGAGCGCCATTAACTTGGGCTTTTACATCAAATGTAGAAGTCTTGCTCCCATTACTTCTATCGTCGAATTTGAATGCGGTACCAGCATCTGTTGGGAATATATTTACAGGTTCAACCTTTTTTAATTCAGGTGTTAACGGAGCAATGGTTTGCCCGCTTACAATAACAGCCTTACAAAATACAAACAAGAAGAATATTACTATTTTTTTCATCATGCAAACAATTTCTAGATTAAAGCAGCAACTATAACTATAGACCAAAATCAAACACTTTGCCCTACCATTTTGTATACATTTCTTAAAACTTTATCAATATCATGGGATCTTTCTTTTAAAATGTTCGCTATCATTTGCTATCACCTGTCAGCGTTCGCTATGCTATATCATAATATTTTCAGGTAGCCCTTCGCTGATGGATAATTTGAGAACCAGAAGCATCATGTACCTCAAATACCTATACAGTAAAACCCAGGTTATTTTACATTTTACTTTTAACAGTATCTTCCTGCCAATGCAGGTAAAAACAAGAAGTGCCATTTGCCGAGGCAATAATGGATAAATTACATTTGAAGTTGTATTATAGCTTTTTCAAATACAGATGTTGCTACATCAGGCAGCTATTTAGTAACCATAGTGATTAAATTTTCACTTACTGATAAAACCAATTTATTTACATGGTTTAAATAAATATAACTCAACCCTTTTTCTCTACAAACCATAAAAGTATTATTGATCAAATTTTTTCTCCATCTCATCATAGTAGGCTTTCAATACATAAAATGCCTTTTTCTTATTCCCTTTCTGATCATATAGCCCCTTATTATTCCAACCTTCCTGCGTTTCAGGATTGTTTCGGCGAGGCGACCTGAAATCGTTGAGCAACCAAGGTGATAAACCTAAAAAATTGGGTGGCATTCTTTTCATCATGGCAACTTGTTCTCTATAATACCATTCCTGAAAATCCTCTGTCCACCTTGTAGCACTATCACCGTATAATCCTCCAACTGCTTCTGCACCGGTTTCGCTAAAAAACATTGGTTTTGGATTGTATGCCCATTTTACATTTCTGCAATAGTCAGGCAGTCCACCATACCAACCTATGTATTGATTTACCGCAATAATATCCGTAAACTTCCCCAATTCATCCTGCACCACCTGCTCGCCATTCAAACCAAAGTTTTCCAACGCAGCCGCTACTAACCTCGTACTATCCAATTGCTTTGCATTTTTAGCAAGGGTACTCATAAAAGCCAGCCGTTTATCTCCCGGAGGGGTTTCATTACCTACCGACCAAATGATGACACTCGCCCTGTTTCTATCCCGGGTAATCATTTCCTGCAATTGTTTTTGCGCCTTTGCCAACACTTCGGCACTCCCGAAATCAATAGTCCAATACACCGGAATTTCAGACCAAACTATAAAACCGAGTGAATCAGCCACACGGGTCATATTTTCATTGTGAGGGTAATGCGCCAGCCGTAGCATGTTTGCATTCAATGCTTTAGCCTGACCAAGCAGGTACACCGCATCTTTATAACTATAGGCGCGCCGCATACTTTCTGGTATTTCTTCATGAATGCAAATGCCCCTAAAGAAAACCCGATTACCATTCAGCAAAACCTGATCACCTTTTACCTCTACATTCCTAAATCCTATTTTCTCTTCTACCTCATCTATGCCCGTACTAATGATTACGTTGTAAAGGGTTGGACTTTTAGTTGACCACAATTTTAAATCTTTTGAACGCAGGACAAAAGGAACACTATCTCCATTAATGGCTACCTGATTTTTAATGTTCAATTCAGGTATTGCTATAGTCACATTTCCTTTAAGCGGTGCATTCAACTTCACCCATCCTTCCATGGTTTTCTCAGGCCTGTCATAAGCACCCTTTTGAAGCTGAATATGATAATCCTGAATAAAATTATCAGGTACAAAAACTAAATTAACATCCCTTGTAATACCTCCATAATTCCACCAATCTGTATTTAAGGTGGGTATTTCATCTTTCATTCTTTTATTATCTACTTTTACTACCAACCAATTATTTTTGGGTTTTAAAAGCGTATCAGGCACTTCAAAATTGAAAGGTGTAAATCCTCCTTTATGCATCCCTAGTTTTACACCATTTAGGTAAACATCTGCCTTGTAATTTACAGCACCAAAATGTACAAATACTTTTTCATTTTTTAGAGATGTAGAAAAATCGAAAGATTTTTTATACCAAACCGTTCCTTCGTAGTATAGAAAAACAGGATCTTGTGAATTCCAGTCGCCTGGCACATAAAGGGTTTTTTTATTCGAATATCCATGCTCTAATTTATCTGTTTTGTCAGCCGGAATATCACTGTTCCAATAGGCATCTTTATCTTTTGGGTTTCGCTCTTCAAAGCGATAATCTAGAAAGCCGGTTTCATAAGGATCAATAATGTATTCCCACTTGCCATTCAATGAAATGGTATTTCTTTTTGGAATATTGGTAATCAGTCGATTCTGCGCATTTAAATAGGCATTCACTATCAAAAATGTACTTAAATATAAAATTGCTTTTATCGCATACATATTTATAAATATTTATTAGCTATTTCAAAAAAATAAAGAACACTTAAGAACGAATTGATACTTAAAAGGTACTCCTTCAAAAATCAGATATCAATTTATATTAAGCTAAACTGTTGAAAAGCGTATGGAAATAAGCAGGGTCATAAAACGAAAAATGAAGCTGGTCATCTGGTTAAAAAAACCTTTGATCCAGCATTCATTTTTTCTCCGACTGCTTGCTTATGAAAAACTCTTTGAAATCATTCAAATTATCTCAAATAAATGATTTAAAATTTTTTAGAATATTCCTGATTTATAAATGTAGAAACTTTGCTTCCCCTAAATTAACTAAAAAAAGAAAAAGATTAAATTATAAAAAACTATAGAATTACAACAACCCTGCTAACGGTAGATTTGTTAAATTCACCCAATGCACCAAAGGAAGTTAACGTAATGGTATAAGTACCAGGGTTTGCATAAGTATAAGGATTCGCAGGAGCCATAGAAACGGGTGAACCGTCACCATAATTCCATGACCAAACATTTGCAAAAGTAGAGGTATTGGTAAAAGCAACAGTTCTAGCCGTAATAGTATTTGTAAAGTTTGCAACAGGTATTAAAAATAAAGGATCAACAAAAACAACTACCGTTGAAAATAGTGCAGGATCCTTTCCTTGCGGAACAATACTGATTCCAATGGCATATTTTGTAGCAATATTTGCTAATAAAAATGGAAGATTTAACCCAAGAGTAAAACTTTTTTCACCCTCCCCATTTTCCAATGTAACAGATGATTCCAGTGTAAATTGGTTCGAAGGCAATAATACTGTACCAACCGGCAAACGGCCGGCTGTAAGCAATTTATTTATCGTGTCAGTGTTTGGAATAATACTTACCGGAATGCTTCCGTTATTATTTACACCCGCCCGGTACACTGAAAGTGGGATATTTAATCTCTGACCTGTTACATCAACAATATATCTGAAAGTCCTGCCCGGAACCGCTACCTGATTAATATTATACAGACCATTTACCGAATTTCCATTTACCGCAGCGGGCAAATACACTGTCTGTTCAGGAAAGTCTGAGTCAACGATATCCTGATATTTTTTACAGGATGTAAAAAATAAACAAACGATTAAAACTAAAAAAAGAGATTTAAATAATTTCATACAATTTTTATTTATAGATGATTCGATTGTTAGCAATAGCCAATTATTACCAAAGTGGATTTTGCACCAAACCTGGAGCAACACTTAATTCAACTTGAGAAATAGGAAACAAATACATCTTAGGATCAAACACCCGATTTTCAACAACCTGTGGCGTATAAGTAAATACATTAGGAGCTGTAGTAACAATATTTACTCCTCTAATGGGCGTACCTAAGGTTTGTGGTGCTATCATCCAACGCCTTACATCCCATGCCCTTTGATCTTCAAATGCAAATTCAATACGTCTTTCATTCCGAATTCGTTGGCGTACTTCGGCTTGGGTTCCAGCGGGTATACCAGGCATAGCAACCCCCGGTCTTGCCCTTACTCTATCTACAAAAGTTTTAATATCAGCGTTACCAGGATCATATTCGTTTAACGCCTCTGCATAGTTTAAAAAGACTTCCGCCAACCGGATAAAAATCCAGCTATGCACCGCTGAAGTATTCTGCACGAGGTTTACACTTTCATTTACATACTTACGCAAATAATATCCTGTTTTGGTTGCGTCCGGAATGGGTTTACCATCTCTTCCTCCTCCCCAAATTTGTACTGCCCTTGTTTGACCAGAAACAGTTGAGAAATTGGCATTATTAAATACCACGGATAATCCAAGTCTGGGATCTCTTGCCGTGGGTCCTGCGGTAGCATAGGGGTTAGCCGCATGTAGAGGATTACTCCAATCGAAGGGGATGGCAGTGGTTGCGTTTACTTTAATTTCATAAGCATCCACCAAGTCCTGCGTAGGTGTAGTACCGCTTCTGCCACGATCAAATCCAATTGGAAAATTATTGACTTCAAAAGAATTTGTAGCACCATTTCGGCGGGTAAAAATAATTTCTGCATTATTAAATGTTGTAAATAAGGTTCGGTAGTTATTGTGAATGGCATACCCTGTTCCCACTAAATCAATTACAGCTTTTGCAGCATCTGCCGCGGCTTTCCACCTATCGGCACGGTTTCCTGCAGGCAATGAAATAAGTGGTATATTCTGATAACCTGTCGCCCAGGAAGGGGTATTAAATAAGTCGCTTGCTGCATATAAAAGCACCCTTGCCTTTAACGCCAGGGCAGCACCCCTCGTTGCCCTGCCAAGTTCGCCTGTTGTATGTATTAGTGGCAAAACAGCAGCGGCAGAATCACATTCATCTGAGATAAACTTAATACATTGTTCTAATGAATTTCGCTGTACGCCTGCAACATCCTGTTCTGAAAGGGAACGGGTTAAAATAGGTACCCCACCATAACGCTTTACCAATTCCATGTAGAAAAAAGCCCTTAAAAAACGTGCTTCAAATCTCCACCTGTTAATTTCCGCAATTCTTTGGTTAAAAGTAGTTAAATCAAATTTAAAGGCATCCAGATTCACCTTTGCCGGATCAGCTATCTCAAGAAATATATTGACTTTACGAATAGCCCTGAAACTGAGATCCCACAATTGCGCAGGATTATTGGCAGCATTCCACGCTCCCTGATTATATAACTGTACAGGATTGGTTTCAAGAGTATGTTCTGATTCATCTGTTGTAGAACTCATCATAGCCTCTCCTCCAATTAGTGCAAATCCTTCAGGCAAATCTGCATAAATCCCATTTACCAGATTTTGAAGATTAGTAAAAGCTTGTTCTATTTGTTCACGGCTAAGGTCAGTCTCTAATTCAATATCCAACTTTTGGCATGATCCAATTGCAATTAATAAAAGGAGAGAACAGAATATCTTAATATTTTTCATAAAATCTTTTTTTTCGTTTTACAGCCAAGTCTTTTATTATATTAGCATTACTTATAATGTCAATCTTAGTCCAGCAGAAAGAGTCCTTATTTGAGGATATCCATTTAAAGCCTCGGCATTTCCTTCTTTTATTCTATCCAATGTAAAAAGGTTGGTTCCGTTCAGGAAAAATCTAAATTCCTTCATTCTTACCCGAGTCAAAACTTTCTCTGAAAAGGTGTAGCCTATTTCTGCAACACGAAGCTTTATAAAACTGCCATCCCTTTGCCAGAAAGAAGAAAAACGATAATTATTCTGATTGTTATCAGCAGACAACCTTGGATAGCTTGCCCCGGGATTTTGTGGGGTCCACCTGTCTAAAGCAATTTCTGTAACTAACCCATTATTCTGAAAAGCATGAAACCTGTTGCCACTGAGATATTGGTTAAACCCTGTTACCCCTTGAAATATAAGGTTTAGGTCAAATCCTTTGTACTTTAATCCGGTACTTAAACCCATGGTCCATTCAGGAATATTCGTTTTTCCAATAGCGGTAGCATCATTGCCA
>JBBQXO010000154.1:0-11847 GCA_038209595.1 Chitinophagales bacterium | reverse complement strand
TGCCTTTTGATTTACTGTTGGTATTATTGATGTTCTTTGCTTTTCTCATTTAGGTTGCTCCTACGCTTTTGTTAGGTACGAGGCCCTTTGGACCTCGCTATATTGAATCGGGCTTTCAGCCCTTGAAGCCTGCAATTTTTGTGAGGACTTTCTTTTGTAGAGGGGAGCTGTGGAATGATTCGAGGCCCTTCGAACCTCGCTGGGGAATGATTCGAGGCCCTTCGAACCTCGCTATGTTGAATCGGGCTTTCAGCCCTTGCAGGCTGCAATTTTTGTGTGGACTTTCTTTTGTAGAGGGGAGCTGGGGTATGATCCGAGGCCCTTCGAACCTCGCTGGGGAATGATCCGAGGCCCTTCGAACCTCGCTATGTTGAATCGGGCTTTCAGCCCTTGCAGGCTGCAATTTTTGTGTGGACTTTCTTTTGTAGAGGGGAATGATCCGAGTTCTTTCGGCTCTAGCTGTTGGTATGATCCGAGGCCCTTCGAACCTTCGCTGTAGGATAGCGCCGAGGCCTTCGAACCTCGCTGGGGTATGATTCGAGGCCCTTCGAACCTCGCTATGTTGAATCGGGCTTTCAGCCCTTGGAGGCTGCACTTGTTTTTGGCGATTTCTTTTGTGGAGGGAATATCGAGGTTCTTTATTTTTCGCAAGTAGTTTGCACCTAATCATTTGTAAGGTACGAGGCCCTTTGGACCTCGCTATATTGAATCGGGCTTTACCTCTTGGAGGATGCACTTGTTGGGAGCCTTTTCTTTTGCTGAGGGGAATATCGAGGTTCTTGTTTTTCGCAAGTAGTTTGCGCTTAGGCATGTGTTAGGTACGAGGCCCTTTGGACCTCGATATATTGAATCGAGCCTTCATTCCTTGGAGGCTGCACTTGTTGCGGGCCTTTTCTTTTGCTGAGGGGAATATCGAGGTTCATGAGTGAACAGAAATCGGACTCAGCTATGCGCATGAGCAGCGTAGAACTTATATTGAGTGATGGCAGCCTTTTTTCCGAAAAGGGAGTGGTAGAAACCATGGAAGGCGAATTTGATGAAAGTACAGGTGCAATTGCTTTCAGAGCGCGTTTTCGCAATCCGAAAGGAGTACTTAAACATGGTGCCACCGGTAAAGTGGTCATTACAACCCACGAACATGATGCCCTTATAATTCCTCAGAAAGCAGTTTTTGAAATTCAGGACCGATACTTTGTATTCATCGTAAATGAGGCGGGAAAAATTATGCAGCGTGCCTTCGTGCCTGGCCAACGTATGGGACAAGCTTACATTGTACATAGTGGTCTGAAAGAAGGCGAAACTATTGTATTTGAGGGAACCCAAAACCTGCGGGATGGTAATGTAATTAAACAAAGGCAGGTAGCCCCCGAGGCTGCTATCGCGGTTGTAAGCAAGTAACTTATTTCTTTAGGTGTCAGGTTCAGGTGCTTTTTAGCAACTGGGTCGGCCGGTATCTATTATTCTGCAAAAAATGGTTGAAACATTTATCAGGAGGCTAATTCTTTCCTTGGTCATCTTCATTATTATAACCTTACCTGGCGTATTAGCCTTGTTTACATTACCTATTACTCAGTATCCCGATATAGTGCAACCGAGTGTAATGGTTACGGCCAAATACACAGGCGCCAATGCTGAGGTTTGTACAAAAGCAGTAACCACTCCGCTTGAAAGAGCTATAAATGGGGTACCGGGCATGACTTATATGAGTAGTGTATCGAGTAACAACGGTACTACTTTAATACAAGTTTTCTTTAAAGTGGGTACTGATCCCGATGTAGCTGCCGTAAGCGTGCAGAACAGGGTAACTACCGTTCTTGATGAATTACCCGAAGAAGTAATTAAAGCCGGAGTACCTACCGAAAAGGAAGTGAACAGTATGCTTTTGTGATTGCGGTTAAGCAGCATTTTCCAAGGCGCTTTGAACCGCGCAGATGACATGTTTCAACCAAAACAAAAAGCGAAATCTCCACTTTGCCTACCACAAGGGGAAATGGTGGTGAGCGATTTTTTTAAATTTATTATCAAATGTAAAAGGGCCATCTTAAAAAAAGACAGCCCTTTTATTCATCAGTATTTTATCCTATTAGAAAATTTTTGAATGATATTGATTGTACAATGTTTTCCACTCGTTTTCAAAACCTGAAAGCCGGTCTTTCAACAACGATAGCTTTTGCATTTGTGTATTGGAAGGTGCCTGTTCATTATAGACAATCGAATTATACAAGCCACTCAATTCATCCTTGAATCTTTGTTGGTCGGCAAATTGCCCCTTGCTTTTCAACACGATGAGTTTCCCCCGCATGGTTCCTACTTTTTCATGATATTCGCCGGCCAATTTTTTCATTTTTTTAGAGCTTTCGGTTGCTAATTTTCCTTCCAGCATTTTTTGGATATTCAGCAAGCTGTCCAATAGGGAAGTTGTTTGCTCATTCATGCCGAAAAGCTGCATAGATACCTTATTTTGCTCTTTGCGGTCAGCGAGTGACATAACACCTTTTGGATCGTGCTCCACGGTATAAGGCTGGGTAAATGTATCCTTACCAACAGTTAATTTTAAGGTGTAGGTTCCAGGTAAAACCATTGGGGCGGCAAAGGCACTTACATCCATCTGCACAGAACCTGAAGGTGTCTTGGGAGGCATCGTTCTTTGGTTCCAGTAAACAAGGTTGATGCCTTTCCTTTTGCTACCAACTATGGTTTGTAAAATTTTCCCTTCCATATTGATGACATCTACTTTTACATCGCCGCTCATCACCCTGTTTTTGAGGTAATAACGGATAGCCGGAACGACAGGCGGATTGCCCCCATTCCATCCGCCGGCAGTTGGGAAGCCACTACCTCCAAAAGGTGCTGAGACCATTTTTACCGGTTTCATAGGAAATAAAAATACATTGCTATTGGCCGTTTTGGAAGTCATATTCCTGATGGCCGATATGTCATCCATTACAATAATGCCCCTTCCATGGGTAGCAATTACAAGGTCATTGGTTTCAGGCTGAATGGCCAGGTCTCGTACCAATGCATACCAGGGAACATTGTTTTTCATCCGGAACCAGGATTTTCCGCCATCGATGGTCGTATACAATCCCTTTTCCGTACCAAGAAAAAGCAAATCAGGGTTTTCTGCATCTTCCAGAATTTTATGCGCATGACCGTCCATTTCTTCCCCGCCTTTCAGTAAGGTCCAGGTTTTTCCAAGATCGTTGCTTTTTGCTACATAAGTATTGTAATCGCCATACATATGGTTATCAAAAGTTGCATACACCACTTGCTTGTCAAATTTGCCAGGAGCAATACTGCTTACCCATGTTTGTTCAGGGATACCCGTTACAGTAATATTAGAGGATACATTGGTCCATGTTTTTCCTCCATCAATGGTATACTGCAGGTTACCATCATCCGTGCCTGCCCAAATAAGGTTGGCATCGAGCGAACTTTCAGCAATGGTAAAAATGGTACAATGGTTTTCAGCAGAAGTATTATCGGCACTCAAACCGCCACTTTCTTCCTGGTTCTGTTTGGCTTTATTATTGGTAGTTAAATCGGGTGAAATCCTTTGCCAGTTGCGTCCTTCATCCACACTTTTATAAAGGTATTGCGCCGCTACATACAAGGCTTTGCTTTTTGGCCCAACATGTATTGGACTGTTCCAGTTCCAGCGCAGTTTGTCTTCGTCAGCACTTTGTACGGGTTGAATATCAACCGATTTACCGGTTTGAATATCCACCCTGCCCACATTGCCACCCTGCGATTCCGCATAGCAGATAGCCGGGTTTTTCAAATCGGGAACTACCCAAAATCCGTCCCCTCCAAAAATGTCTTGCCATACGCTATTGCCAACACCTCCGGGAGCAGCGCTTGGTGCTATCCAGCTTCCATTGTCCTGTAGCCCGCCATACATGCGGTATGGGGCTGCATTGTCTACCGCTACATGATAAAATTGCCCTACCGGCAGGTTGTGTTTAAAACTCCAACTTACTCCCTGATCGAGGCTGAGATACACTCCACCATCAGTTCCCAGCCACATTTCGTTGGTACTATTGGGGTTTATCCAAAGGGCGTGGTGATCTGCATGAACGGCTGTTCCTTCGCTGCTTGCTTCGGCAAAACTATAACCGCCATCATTGCTGTAGGAGAAGGAATAGGCGGGCCGATATACCCTCTTCGGGTTTTTGGGATCTACTACCAGTGTTGAAAAATAAAAAGGACGGCTGATTACATTGGAAGTAGCACTTTGCGCTTTCCAGTTTTCGCCACCATCCAAACTAATGTATAGCCCTGTTTTGTTATTTTCAAGCTCGGCAATGGCTACGAGGTTTTCAGGAGCCGAGGGTGCCAAAGTGAGCGCTACCCGGCCAATCATCCCTTCCGGCATTCCTTTCTGTATTCTTTTCCAGTTTTTACCACCATCTATACTTTTAAAAATACCACCTTCTTTGCCTCCACTGGAAAAACTGTAAGGGGTTCTTCTGAACTCCCATTTAGTAGCATAAATCACATCCGGATTCGCAGGATCGAAACTAACATCCGCCACACCGGTTTTAGGACTTGTATATAGGATATTGGTCCATGTTTTTCCTCCATCCTCGGTTTTGTACAATCCCCGGTGTGGGCTATCCTTGTAGAGCGGACCGGGCGCTGCCACATATACAATATCGCCGTTTTTAGGATGGATGGCAATCTTAGCTATATGTTCCGTGCTGTCAAGCCCAATTTTTTTCCAGTTCTCCCCGGCATCGGTCGATTTGTACAATCCATCTCCATACGAGACTGTATTGCGCATGTTAGATTCGCCGGTGCCGGCAAATACAACTTTAGGGTTGTTTTGATCAACCGCAATATTGCCAATACTTTGGGTGTATTTATCAAAAATGGATTTAAACGAAGCACCCGCATTGGTAGTCTTCCAGATACCTCCGCCTGCTGTTCCAATGTAAATTGTTTTTGGCTCAGAATTCACTCCCTGTATTGAGGTGATTCTGCCACTCATAGTGCCTGGTCCAAGTATTCTTGCTTCCATGGCTCCAAATGTGCTGCTGTTGATCTGCCCGAATGAGCAAAAGGATATAATCATCCCTAGCAGAGAGGCTATACTTATTTTTATATACATCAATAATTACGCTATAAGTGAAGAAATCTCTTTATGAACCCTATAACTTAGGATCTGCAAAAACCGATCCTTCTATAGGTTCATTGATTTTTATTGAACTCATTACAATAGTACCCATACCCTGACTTAAAGAAAAGGGAACCATCACACCCGAAACCTCTTTGTAATCAGAATAATCACTCACCTGATCCACTTCCTGCCCCATTGCTTTTTGTTTTTGAGCTGACCGCAAAACAAAATAAGAATTTTTGTCAATAAAAAGAGTCTGTTCTCCGCTATTTTTTCTATTTACTTTTAGCTTATAGCATTCAGTACCTTCTACCTCTTCAGTGCCTAGTAGTTCTATTGTATGACCTTTTTCTTTATAGTCGACTAAGCTACCCTGAATGTCGAGGTCATCTGCTGCTTCTTTTACATCCTCTTCGGTCATTGGTTCAGGTGTGGTTTGTCCCTGAAAAGGCATATAATTCCAACCTTTTTTGTCTGTAATCAGATTGAAACCGGTCATGCCAGCCACACTAATGTCCACCCGGTTTCCTTTATTATTTTCGTGGAATACTTTAATGTCAATGTCATTGCCATTTACATTCATGCTACCTTCCATGACCATGGTGTTCACTTTTTTCCAGTTTTCGGCACCACCTATGGCTTGAATATGTTTACTTACAATTTCTTCCGCAGTTGGTTGGGCAAAAGCCATAATACCACAAAACAAAGCAACGGATAAGGAGAATAATTTTTTCATTATTATTTTTTTTTATGGGGGCAAGGTATTTGGTTTTGGTTGGTTTTTAAAACCATTCAACCATAGATTTCTCCGTTTAGCATATGATTAATTGATTTTTTTTCAAAAAGAGGTAAAAGATTAAACAAAAATTTTTCTGATCATTTGGTTTTGAATAGAATTTCTATATTTGATTGTGTAAATAATACACAATCGGTTGCTGATTTATGGAATCCCAAGGTACTGGCGCGCAAAGCACGAATAAGTATCATGGATTCCATATGACCATAAAAACTATTCTCTACGGACGTAAGACAAACTAAAAAATAATCATATGAAATTTTTATCGGCGTTGCTGCTTTGCGTTTCTGTTTTGGTCGGGAGGGCACAGGTAGATTTCCGAAAGGAAACCATCTATTTTCTAATGACCACCAGTTTTTTTTGATGGGGATACTTCCAACAACCGCCCCAACGAATGGTGTAGTTATTTTCCGGGTAACCCCAATAACGATAATTTTTTTGGTCCGGAAGATGTAACGTGGCGCGGTGATTTATGATCTGCTGAATATCTGTGGGGAGCAATGGTTTGATAATGGTTGGTTAAGCCCCATTGTAGCGGACGCTAATCTTCCGGTGCGGTTGCTTTCTTTTGATGCACAATTAAAACAACAGAATGTACTGCTTACCTTGCTGGTAAATGGCGAGGAACAACTTTCGCATTATGAATTGGAGCGAAACACAGATGGGCTGAATTTTTCTTTTTTGCACCGGCAATCTGCTCGGAATATTGCAGGGAAGCATCGCTATGATTTTTCCGACAGTAAATTTCCACAGAATAAGGTTCTATAATACAGGCTGAAAGCGGTGGACAAAGATGGTTCTGTAGGATTGAGTCCAGTGGTAAAGGTAGAAAAGGTGATTCAGGATTTTAAAACTATAATCAGTCCTAACCCGGTGAAAAACGAACTAAGGATTCAGACAACGCAATCAGGTGTTGCCGGGGTGCGCATTCTTACTACAACGGGAGTCGTGTTGATGCAACAGAAAATTCCTGCTATGCAGCAATTGATTATCATAATCAGGAAACCGCAATGGTCAGCAGGATTGTACTATGCAGAGTGGTTTAATAAAGATGGACAGGTTATTGGCAGAACTAAGTTTGTTTTTGAGTAATAAGCAGCTCTGAAAATCTCTAATGCTTTGTTGTCCATTGATTTTTGTTTTTTAGATAAGCGCCTCATAAACTTATAGGTAAACGGGGGCAGTTTGTAAGAAAGCTGCCCCCGGAATATCCTTAGAACCACTTGCTGAAAAAATCCCAGGAATTTTTGTAAAAGAAATTTTCCACGATCTTATCAGCCGTAATCTGATTCTGACTTTGTTGCATGGGGTGAGGTGTTTTTTTTAGATATTCCCAGGCATGCCTTTCTACAAATTGCATCAGATCATCAAACTCCTCCACCGTCCAGAATGAATTCAGTGGATCAACCATACCATCGTAATCCGAACCAATAGCAAGATTTCCCCACGCATACAATCCGTTTTTATCCAGCAGCTCGGCCATATATTGAATTTGCCGCCAAACCAATTCGCTACGGTAGTGCATGATCTTATTTTTCCAGACCGATTTTTTCACTTTTTTCAAAGCATCATCATTTGCTATGCGTCTTTCATCGAGTTGCAAACCCATAATGCCGCCTGATCGAACCATCCGTAGGATTTCATCATCATAAAAGTTGATTTCATTATAGTCTTTTTCAATCCGCACGCCGTTTACAATATCGTATTCCAGCTCGTTGATAAAGTTTTTGCCTAAGTCATAATTATCTGAAACAAAGGAGCCGTGGGTGGGCATTCCATTGCAAACACCATGGCTGATGATAACGGGTATTTCGCCTGGGTAATCCTTATCTAGTATGGCATAATATTCTTTTCGTGACTGCGGACTCAGGTGTTTTACATCTATAAAAATTCGTTTACCATCTTTATTGTCCAGCAAAATATTCAATACTTTTAATCCCAGTGGGGTAAATCCCGTATTGAGTCCTTCTTCCTGATTGGTAAGCTTGCCTACCTGCTTGCGCAAACTGCGTGAATGCCCGGCTAATTCATTATAAAAGTGATGCGAAAAAGTAACAAACCAAGGCCTGTATGTCATCGCTTTCAGTGCCCGTGCATTTTTCAATACTGCTTTCGAATCGCAGGGTTTTTCCAGGCCGCAATTCAATATGTGGAGCCCTTCCGAGCTGTATATGATGGAGGTAACAAATGGCTTGGTTGGGAATCTTCCTACTTCCAGATCTTCATTTTCTTGACTATGAACAATCAGATCATTGAAACTACAGGCGATCTTATAAGTATGGAATTGCCCGTCCATTTTTATAACCCGGTTATGGCCCTGTTCCATAAAGTCTTTTTCAAGTAAAAAGTCATTCCAGTAATTCTCCATGTTCTGGATGGCGTCTATTCTTGGTTTTCTGAATCCTGCAACAAAATCGTTTACAAGATCACCAATAAGGGCTGTTCCGAGTTTATTTCTAAAGAAAAACTTTTCAACACATCCCAGGCCAATGACGATTACCCGAAGATTGGCATAGTGGGCGGCGGTGAGGTTAGCTTGCCTGAATTTGGTAATACTTAGAAAATAGTTCAGCAATTTATCTCCTACGGTAGGTGGATCATAAAACCAGACGCTTGCGGGTTGAGAGGTGGAAGCCGGGTGTTCAGGCTTTTCATTTTTGCCACCGGTATGGGCCCTGGCAAACGATTTGTAATTAGGATGACAATGCAAATCAATAAAAAAGGATTGCTGCGGCATGGTATAATTTTTTTTTTCTGTTAAAAAGGCATAGCTGGCAAAATAGCCATTTTAAAGATGGTATCTTTTTTTGGAAAATCCAACTTAAATGAACAGGAGGAACTGATTGGATGACAGAAACTGGCTAAAAACAGGCGGCATAGGCTTCTTACCGACGGAAAGACGGTTTTGTCGTTAAAATCTGGCATGGGCTGACATTTTTACATTTTTCTGCCAAATGGCACAATGCTTGAAGGATGTAAGACAGTAGCAAAAATTTGTAAACTAGTAAATTAATTATATCATGGGAAAAATTATAGGGATTGACCTTGGAACAACCAATAGCTGTGTTGCCGTAATGGAAGGAAACGAGCCGGTGGTGATTGCCAATGAAGAAGGTCGCAGAACGACCCCCTCAATTGTTGCTTTTTTAAAGAACGGAGAACGTAAAGTGGGTGATCCTGCTAAGCGTCAATCCATAACCAACCCACACAATACTGTTATCAGTGTGAAGCGTTTCATGGGACGTCGCTTTGATGAAGTAGGCGAAGAAATGAGCCATTGGAGTTATAAGCTTGTAAAAGGAGATAACAATACCGTACGGGTTCAGATTGATGACCGTATGTATACCCCACAGGAAATAAGTGCCATGGTGCTGCAGAAAATGAAAAAGACTGCGGAAGATTACCTTGGACAGGAAGTGACAGAAGCGGTTATTACCGTTCCTGCTTACTTTAATGATGCACAGCGTCAGGCTACCAAAGAAGCTGGTGAGATTGCTGGTTTGAATGTGCGTAGAATTGTAAACGAACCTACAGCAGCCGCATTGGCTTATGGACTGGATAAAAAGCATGCTGATCAAAAGATTGCCGTTTTTGACCTTGGTGGTGGTACTTTCGATATTTCAATCCTTGAATTGGGTGATGGCGTATTTGAAGTAAAAAGCACCAATGGTGATACGCACCTCGGTGGGGACGACTTCGACAAAGTTGTGATGGACTATCTGGCTGATGAGTTTAAAGCTCAGGAAGCGATTGACCTTAGAAAAGACCCTATGGCATTGCAGCGCTTGAAAGAAGCTGCAGAAAAAGCCAAAGTGGAATTGAGTGCTTCATCTGAAACGGAAATCAACCTACCATATATTACCGCCGTTGATGGGGTACCCAAGCACCTTGTACTGAAATTAACAAAGGCTAAATTTGAGCAACTCGCCGACAATCTTTTTGCCCGTTGCCTGAAGCCTTGTGAATCCGCATTGAAAGATGCCGGATATTCTAAAGATCAGATCGACGAAGTGATTTTGGTTGGGGGTAGTACCCGTATTCCAAAAGTACAGGAAATTGTAGAGAAGTTTTTTGGCAGAAAGCCTAACCGCGGGGTAAATCCAGATGAGGTGGTTGCTGTTGGAGCTGCTATTCAAGGTGCTGTACTAACCGGAGAAGTAAAAGATGTGTTGCTGCTTGACGTTACACCATTGACTTTGGGAATCGAAACCTTAGGGGGCATTATGACTCCTTTGATTCCTTCTAATACAACCATTCCTACCAAAAAGAGTGAAACTTTCAGTACGGCACAGGACAATCAGCCTGGCGTAGAAATTCACGTAATACAGGGAGAAAGAGCCAAAGCAAATGATAACAAAAGCCTTGGACGCTTTAACCTAGCCGATATTCCCCCGGCGCCACGTGGAATGCCACAGATTGAGGTAACATTCGATATTGATGCCAATGGTATCTTACATGTAAGTGCAAAAGACAAAGGTACTGGTAAGGAGCAAAAAATTAAGATTGAAGCCGGTAGTGGTTTGAGTAAGGATGATATTGAAAGAATGAAGAATGAAGCGAAGGCTAATGAAGGTACCGATAAAGCGGAACGCGAACGCATCGAAAAAATCAACCAGGCGGATAGCTTGATTTTCCAGACGGAAAAGCAGTTGAAAGAATATGGTGATAAAGTACCGGAAGATAAAAAGGCGCCAATTGAGGCAGCTCTGACTGAATTGAAGGAAGCGCACAAAACGCAGGACTTAATCCAGATTGATGCAGCTATGGCCAAATTGAATGAGGCATGGACTGCTGCTAGCCAGGATATGTATAATGCCATGAATCAAAATGGCGAAGGACAGCAGCCCGGTGCAGAAGGTGCTGGTGATCAGGCCGGAAGTAAGGCGGGAAGTGATGGCGAAACGGTAACGGATGCTGAATTTGAGGAGGTTAAATAACCATTTTCTTTTTCAGAAATAACCCTGCTTCGGCAATCGCTATTAACGCTGAAATATATTTTGATTTGAAAAACACTCCGGGAAACCGGGGTGTTTTTTGTTTATATTATGCAGGAATATTTTTCCTGTTATTAAACAAAAAAATAATATTTGTTTTTTTTAGCAACTCAAATTTTTTTTATTTACATTTAGATTATCAAATAAAATTCTTTCAAAGTGCTTTAGGTTTTTTAAAGGAGATTGGTATTACGGTTGTTGAAACAAAAAAGGTAAAAGGATTGATGCCCGGTATTACAATTGACAAAGGGATTATTCTGCTGGATAGAGTTGCTTTACTTTATCCAGGGGATTTGCTTCATAAAGGTAGGCATTTGGCAATAATACCTGAAGAAGAGCGGAAGTGGTTGAACAATAGTTTAATATCAGAAAGGGAGAACGCTCCTGCGGAAGAAATGATGGCGATTGCTTGGTCTTATGCGGTTTGTTTGCATTTAAAAATTGAGCCGGAGTTTGTTTTTCATGAACAAGGATATAAGGGTGGGGCACAAAGTTGATAATTTTAAAGAGGGCCGGTATTTCGGCGTGCCTATGCTTGTTTATCATGATCTATGTAATGCTCCAGAAAAGAGAGGTTACCCTGTTATGAAAAAATGGTGTTTGTAATTTTTGAAAGTGTTTTTTTATATAAACTTTTTAAAATAGAGAATTATGGATCCATTTATTGGTCAGATTATGGTGGTAGGGTTTAATTTTGCTCCAAGGGGTTGTTTGTTTTGTGATGGACAATTATTGAATATCAGTCAAAACACGGCTTAGGTGTTGTTGATTGCTCCTGATGGTGAAAAAACTATTTTGGACCTTGGACAAAAGAAGGGGAATGGTGAAACCCGGGTATTATTTTATAATAAAAAATACTTCGGTAAAGAAGAAACGAAACGCTTTTTTAATGCTCCGGGCCGAACGCTTTTGATCTTACATTAGAGATCTCCAATGAT